>JBJOHE010000412.1:0-45086 GCA_046047895.1 Planctomycetota bacterium
GACGATCTCGTGGCGGCGGTGCTCGAGGCAGAGCCCGCCGGCGTCCAGGTGCATTGGGAAACCCGCCGCGAGCCCGACTTCGACGTCGCCTTGGCGATGCTCGCAGAACGTGGCCGGATGGTGATCATGGCGGGCCGGGAAGCCCGCCCGGCGTTTCCGGTGGGGCCCTTCTACGTCAAAGGCTGCAGCCTGCATGGATTCGTGATGTTCAAGGCCTCGGCCGTCGACCAGGCCGCGGCCGCCGCCGACATCAATCGGTGGCTGGCCGGGGGGCAGCTGCGGGCCCCGGTGGACCGCGTGGTCACCCTCGCCCACGTGGCCGAGGCCCACGCACTCCAAGAAGAGGCCACCGTTGGCGGTTCCGGTGGCCTGGCCGGCAAGATCGTGGTCGAGCCGTAGATCGCCCGATTAGCGACGGGGCTGCGGGCGGGGTTCGTCGGCGATCGCTTCACGGCCGCGGGTCCGCCACTTGCCGATCGCCTCGAGCCCGGCTGAGACATTCGGAAACATGCTGCCCCAGCCGCCTGGTTCAGCCTCGGCCCGGTCGGCCGGCTTGGGCTGGGAAGCCGACGGCTTGGAGGATGAGGCCGGATTGCGATTGGTGGCGGTGCGGTTCGAGCCGCGATTCGTCGCGGGCTGGCCACCGGGCTGCCTGGCGGCAGCCTGGCGAGCCGAGCCGGAACGGGCCGTAGCCTGCCCGGCGGTCGGCTGCTGATCCGTAGCCGCCTGCTTGCTCGCCACCGGCCGCTGGTCGGCCGTGTCGGCCAACGCCGGCGCGGCGGGTGTGGTGAACGACGTGTCGGCCTGCTGGGCGATCCGTTCGGGCACCACGAGATAGCGAACTGAAGCATCGGTTGAACCGCTCGTCTCGGCCGGTGCCGCATCCTCGCGGGCCATCACCGAGGGGAGCGAGGCAATGTCGGTCACCGGTCGTGACGGAAGGTCGGCCGGAGCAAACCCGTCTCCGTCGGGCCTTCCTCCGAGCAATTGGGGGCCGATCGCAACCGGGGCCGGGGCCGTCACGACGGGAGCCTGCAGGGGCTCGGCCGCGGGCGTGGGCTCCTGCCGCACGGTCACGAGGCTCGAGGCGGCGGCGGTGTCGCCGGCCGGCTCCACTGCCTCGGCCGCGGCCGGGGTCGGGAGATCACTTGCCGGCGGAGGCAGCGCGACCAGCTGCTCGGCGGGCTGGGACGGGGCTTCCTCACTCGGGGCGGGCGTGGCTTCGACCGCCGCGGTCGCTTCCGGTGTCAGGGGTGGCGGCGGAGTCGACTCCGCTTCGGGAATCTGTTCGGCGGCAGCCGGGCTCGGCTCCAGATCGATCACGGCAGCCACCTGCGGGGCGGCCACCTCGGCCACTGGTTCACTCAAGGAGGTGGCGGGGACCGGTTCGACGGTTTCGCTGGGCCCGAGTTTGGCCTCGGCGATTTCGGCCACGGGCTCGGGCTGCGTCACCGCGGGCTGCGGCGCCATCACGGTGGCGGGCGGCGGCGGCACGAACACCTCCTCCTCGATCCGTTCGCGGGCATCCTCGTCTGCCGGCGTCTCCATCGGCTCGGCGGGTGGCAGCAACTGCACGGTCAAGAGCGGCTGACCTTCCCGGAGCGGATGCTTGAGCAGGCAGCCGGCGAACGCGTCGTTCACCCGCACGGCGGCGGTCGGCATCATCGCCTTGGGCCAGTCTCGCAGCGCCACGTCCCAGACTGTGACAGGCACGCCCTGGGGCAGGGAGCGAAGCGCCACGAAGATCGGCTCACACTCCACCTGGGGCTTGGCTTGGGCCAGATGCACGTCGAGCACCCGATTGATGCCGACGGCGGCGGCGGCGCCGGCCACGAAGGCGGCGATGAACACCGTCGCGGCTCGGGGCCGGTGGCGGCGGGGCGGAGCGGGTTCGTGATCGACAGCCATGGCGTGAAGGCCCTCGTGCGCAGCGGGTCGGCGGATGCCGACGGAGTGTCCGAGAGGGAATTCGGCTCGAACCCTCCTGCCCGGCCAGACTCGGGTCGCCGACCGGTTTGCTCCGACCAGGATCCCGCGGGCCCCCAGATCCTCTACGGCCCTTGGGCCGCAGGCTCACCCCAGCTTGCCCGGTCAACGCTAGCGGATCACGAGCGGCGGCTCTTCGGCATGCGGGATGGGGGCCGCGCCGGCGAACAGCGGATCGACGGTCGTCGCCGTGGGGCGGATGGCCAGCAGCCGCAGGCCTGCGGCGTCTGTCCGGTCATGATCCCGCAGCAGCCTGTCACCGACGGTGGCGGTGTCATCGCCGGCATGGCCCACGAGGAGCATCGCGTCGGCCGGGATCGTGACGGAGAAGGCGAGGTGGTCCAGGCGGTGCCGCTTCTGGCCCGACTCGAGCCGGAACATGCCGTCTTCACCGACCCAGGTCTTCTCGATTGGGCCGTGGCGAATCTCGGGCACGGCTTCCAGCGTCACGCGGCCGTCGGCCGCGGGCCGGGCCACGACCGCCAAGAGCGGACTGGCATCGTGGTAGGTGCCACCGCTGACACCGTCGGGCGAGTGCTCGAGCAGGAGGAGTTCCTGCTGGCTCGACGCGGTCACGATTTCGCTTCGCCGGCCCGGCAAGAGCCGGAGCTGACGGCGGGTGACGAGCGACTCGGTCGCGAGCGGCTGATTGCCGGTGGCGTCGTCGGCCCGGACGGTGCCTGAGAAACGTTCGGCGAGATGTGCCGGCAGTTGACCGGTGACGATTCCCACCCTCAGGCCGTTGGCTGCCAGTCGGCCGCGGGTGGCCGGATCGAGGAGCTGCTCGTCGACGAAGCTCCAGAGCTCGTCACGGAGTTCGGCATCGTCGGGCGGACACCGCACAAAGAGCAATTCGAGTTGGAGCGTTCGCGCGGTGGAGCGAGGCCGAGGCGTCTGCCCCAGCATCTTCTCGGGATCGGTTGCCGCCGCTTCACGATCGACGCTCAGGAGCTGACAGCCAGTCGTGCCGAGCCCGGCCGCCAGCATCAGAAGAAGGAGCGTCGTTCGCATGGAGCGGGGCGGCGGTGACGGCGGGGCAGGAAGACCGAACCGTTGGTGGAATAGGAAAACCGCGGAACCGGGTCAATCCCGATCGGCCCGCCGGTTCGCGAGGCAGCATTTGGGAAAGCTGGAGCGACGAATGGGAACACTGAGAAGGGAACCCGCCGGGGAGACAGATGGTCCAGGGCTAGTCGTCATCTCCTGGATCGGGTTGGGTTGCCAGTTCGTTCCAGGCGATCCCGGTGGCGAGTTCCACCCAGACCCGATTCCAGACAGGGGCCGGTGCAGCGGCCGAAACTGCTGCTGGTGGGTGCGTGTGGTCGGGTGTCGGCGGTGCCGGCGCCGTCGGGACGGCCAGACTGCCGCGGCCGTAGTTCCCGCCGGTGTTGATGCCGACGAGATCGAACACGTTGGTCTGGCCGTCGTACGTCACGTCGCCCTGCCCCCATGAGGCGGTGCTGCTGGTGCCGAAGCGGCCGCCGGTGGAGACGGCCAGCAGGTCGAAGACGTCGACGTCGCGATCGAGATCGAGGTCGCCGATTGCCGTGAAGGCCACGCTGGCCGAGCCGTCGGGATGCCGGAGAAACCCGACCGAACGTGCCGCCGGGTCGGCGGCGGCAGCGGCTGAGCCGATGCCCGTGCCGCCCTGCCAGTCGCCGGAGCCGCGGGCTGCCAGGATCGCCTGGCGGAGGGTGGCGTCGTCGATTCCGCCCGCAGCGATCTCGAGCCGGGCCTGTCCAAGATCGAGCAAGCCCCCTGCAGCGAGGTTGATCGCCGGGAGATGCACGGTCTCCAGGCCCACGTCGAACCTCACGCTGCCGCCCGCATGGATCTCGAGCGTGCCGCTGCCCAGGGCGGCTGGGTCGCGGACCACGAGTTCCCCGGCCCTGACGATCGTTCCGCCGGTGTGGGTATTGGGGTGGTGGAGGATGAGCGTGCCGTCGCCCCGCTTGACGAGTTGGGCGTCGCCCGAGTGCACGGCCGTGTCGGTGACCGTTTGGCCGGCGGGAATGTCGAGCGTGGATTGATCGACGAACCGAAGACGGAAGAGCCGGGCGCCGGATGCCGTCGCACCGTTGGCACCGGAGTCTTCGTAAAGTTCCGTGAAGTAGAGGCCGTCCGGACCCGCGGCGAGGCCGGCGATCGTCGCCCGGCCGGTGCCGACGTATTCGACGATGGAAATCGGTGGTCCGACGACGTCCCCCGCGTCATCGACCTCGAACGCGACGATCCGCTTTCCCTGCGTCTGTGGCCCGGCGGCATAGGTTGGCCCCGACTCGCTGACGAAGGCATGGCCCTGGAGCGACAGCGGGAATTGGCTGCCGCCGAACACCGCCGGCTCGACGAAGGCGATGTTCACCGGGGCGTGGGCCGGCGACCAGGTGTAGAGGGCGTTGACCGACATCGACTCGTTCGTGCCGTTCCAGCCGTAGCTGACGCCCCGCTCGATCCTCGTGAGGCGATCGACGCTGGGGCCGTTCTCCACGGAGAAGTGCCGGCCATCGCCCAATCTCCAGCCGCCACCGAAGGGATTGCGAAGGCCGTAGGCGAAGACATAGTCCCGGGCCGTGATGCCGTCGGCGGCGTTGAAGAAGGGGTTGTCGGCGGGAGCCGTGCCGTCCTTGTTCAGCCGCAGCACTTTGCCGCGGAAGGAATCAAGATTGAGCGCGGTGCCGGGGTCGAAGCCGTCGCCGTTGTGCACGTAGAGCAGGCCATCCGGGCCGATCGAGATGTTGGAGACCTGGTGTGACTGCCCCTGGGTCTCCGGCTGCATGTTGAGCAGCACCGTTCGGGTCGCCAGGGCCAGGCCCCCGGCCACGCTGTCGAGCCGTTCGACCTTGGGGTAGTGCACCGGCCCTCCAGGGGCGGCGGCGTTGTCCCAGAGCATCGTGACATAGAGGTGGTAGATCTCCGGGTTCGTCGGGTCTCGCTCGACGGCGATGCCGGTCAGCCCCTGTTCGCCCGATCCGGAGATCGGTCCCTGCGGGTTGTAGTCGAGCAGGCCGGTTGCGAAGGTGTGCCGTGATCCATCGCGGGTCACGACCTGAATCGAGCCGTAGAGTTCCGTCACGAAGTAGAGCGGATCGTCGGCAGCGGGGCCCGGGTTGGGAACGAAGGCGATGTTGACTGGGAGTCGGTAGTCGCGGCCGACTTCCTCGACCACGAAGCCGCTCTGGGTCGCTACGAACGGAATGTCGAGCGAGCCGCTGCGGGCCAGGCTCGAGAAGTCGGGCTCGGTCTGCGTCGGTGTCCCGTAATAGGTGGATCCATCGGCACCGACCCAGAGATCGAGCCGCTGGTCGGCGGCCAGTGCGATCGCGGGCAGATACACCGTCCTCGCCGTGCCGTCGAGGTCGGTGAAAGCCAGGGAGGAGTTGCCGACGACGAGCGGCTGTCCTCCCGACGCGATCACCAGCCGGGCCGGAGCCGAATCGCCGCGGACGGAGCCCACGCCGACCTCGTTCCCCGTCGCCCGCCGGCCGGTGATGGTCAGGAGCGGTTCGGTGGCGATGGCCGTCGCGAGCGAGAGCGATGCCGGCCGGGGCACCTCGGCAGAGGCGGCAAAGAATCGCACTTCACCAAGCTGCAGGGAATTCGCCGCCCCGGCGTCCTTCAGGCCGGTGAAGATCATCCGATAGGAACGGAACGAGACCGCGTTGGCAAACTCCACCAATGGTCCGGCTGTGTCCCGGGCTGCCGGCAGGTTCAGGGAGCCCGCGGCGATCAGGGTCCAGCCTTCGGAGGTTCCCCGGCTGTTGTCGCCGCTCTGGATTGCGGCATTTGTGCCGTAGAGCCGCCACTGGGTCGGATCCCGCTCGGGGGCGTCGTTGGCGGTCCAGATCTGCAAGCCGGTGATCACCGAAGGCCCGGCCGCAGGCGACACGATGAATCCAGCGTTGACTTTGCCGAAGTTGAGATACTTGGCCGGCGTGCCATCCACCGCACGGTCGGGTGACTCGCCGGCCGGGTAGGAACTGTCGCCGTCGAGATCGATGGCGATGATCGCATCGCTCGGGGAGAGCAGCGACCGCTCGACGGGAAGTTCCACCGCCCCGCCGAAGGCATCAGTCCAGGTCGGTGCGGGGCTCGCTGCCACGCCGGGCAGGTCGAGCGGAAGCTTGACGAACGCGGCCGTGGTGACGAACTCCCGGATCGCATAGCCGCTCACTCCGCCGTCTGCGTCCCGAAACCGCACCCGCAACTGGTACCGGGTTTCGGGTTCGAGCGCGGTGCGGCCGGCCAACGAATTGAGGAAGATGCCGTCGCCGAAGTGGGTGTGGAGTTTTTCGATGCTCTGGATGCCCAGGGTCTGCCAGACCGGTTCGGGATTGCCATCGACCGTCCAGATCTCCCAGTCGGTCGATGTGTGGGCATCGCCGTCGGGATCGGAGAATCCAATCGCTTCCATGTGAACGTCGCCGGGATTGACGACCGCGCCGTCGGCCTCGGGTTCCATGATCAGGGGCGGGTTCGGCGCGGGCTCGCCTGGTTCGGGCAGGCCCACGATGTGGACGAAGTCGATTCGCGTGGCCTTATGGGCCGCCGTCCCCTGGTCGATCGTGAGCCGGCCGTCGGTCACGGTCACCGGGAGCGTCTTCTCGAGCGGGCCGGCTCCATCGGCTGCGGCTGCCCAGAACGAAACCCCCTCGACGTTGATCGTGTGGAGGCCGTCGTTGTTGGCGGGGTCGCCCACCGCGACCGTCACAGCGTAGGTTCCCGCCGGCAGGGCGAACTCCCACCGCTGGCCCTGCTCGAAATGGATCAGGGTGTCGAATCGCTGGTCGGCCACGAGCGATCGTTCCCGGGCCTGGTCGGTGTGGTCTGTCGACCAGCCATAGGAGCGTCCCTTGCCGCGGTCGCCGAAGACGAGACCATGGTCGACCAGGTAGCCCGGGACGGGAGTCGCCTCGTCCAGCTGGAAATTGACGAGAAACACGTCGCCGGCAAGCAGGCGGCGGTCCTCGAGTCGCTCCAGTCGCAGACCCTGCCGCACCCTTCGCCGCAATCGCCCTCGAGGATCTCCGGCCATCACATCCCCCCCTTCACACGGAGGTTGTACTCGAATGTGGACGCCGATCCAACAACCGTCGGCAGCTGGCTCAGGCCGTGGCGCGGATGGCGTTGACAAACAGGGCGAGGCCGCTGCCGGCCGCGTCGGGGTCGAGCCGGCCGTGCCAGGCTGGGTGCTGCGTGGCGATGATGAATCGCTCGGGATGGGGCATCAGCCCGAAGACCCGGCCCGTGGGATCGCAGGCACCGGCCACGTCGGCGACCGAACCATTGGGGTTGGTCGACCGGCCGGCCACGTCGGCCGCATACCGCAGGGGCAGCTGCCCGGCAGCGGAGAGCAGGTCGAGGTCGGCCGGGGAGCGCGTGACAAACCGCCCCTCGGCATGGGCAACGGGGAGTTCGAGTTCCCGGATGCCTTGAAGGAACACGCATGGGCTCGGCCCGCATTCCAGCCGCACCCAGCGATCGACGTAGCGGCCCGAGCGGTTGTGGGCGAGCGTGGCCTGCCGTGCTCCAGCGGCGTCGGTCAGCAGCAGGCCCGTCTGGAGCAGAACCTGAAAGCCGTTGCAGATGCCGAGCACGAGCCCGCCTCGGTCGCGGAACCGGTGGAGCATGTCGGAGAGCCGGGTGACGAGTTCGAGTGCCAGGATCCGGCCGCTGGCCACGTCATCGCCGTAGGAGAAGCCTCCGGGAATGCAGAGGATCTGGTGATCGTCGGCGATCGCCGGGCGTTCGGCCAGGGCCCGTACATGAACCCGGCGGGCGAGGCCGCCAGCTCGCTCGAAGGCGTGAGCCGTCTCCTGGTCGCAGTTGGTGCCGGGAGCGCGAAGCACGAGGGCGCGGGGGGCGAGCATCTCAGGTGTTCTCCTCGGCGGCATGCGGGCCCCGCCAGGCAGTGGCGAGGGCGGTGAGCGAGGCGTGGCTTGTCGCGCCTGACGAGGTCACGATCTCAAGCGTGGGTTCGGCGCGGACTTCGCCGATAAACGCCCAGGGCAGGTCGCCGATCGCCTCGGTGAATGCCCGCTCGCGATCGGGCGGCACCTCGCAGAGGAACCGGCCGGGCGACTCGCCAAACGCGATCGCCAGATCCCGTTCGGGCCCGGCCAGATCGACGCCCGTCTCGAAGGGCACGTCGGCCAGATTGAGCCGGGCCCCGAGCAGTCCGCCGATCGCCATCTCGGCTGCGGCGGTGAGCAGGCCGCCGTCGGAGACGTCGTGACAGGCCAGAACGCTGCCGCTGGTCTGGGCCCGGGCCACCGCGTGGATGCTCGCCCGGCAGGCGTCGGGATCGACGCGGGGGATCGGTCCGCCGGCCACCCGGCCGGTGAGTGCGAGCTGGCTGCCGGCCGTGGCCGGCAGCGAGAGGCCCACGATGGCGAGCCGACTTCCCGCCCGCTTGAAATCGGGCGACACGCTCCGCCGCACGTCGGGCACCTGGCCGAGCGCCGTGGCCAGGAGCGTGGGCGGGATCGAGATCTCGTGGTGATGACCGGTGGAGTCGGTGTAGGAAAAGACGTTGTTGAGGCTGTCCTTGCCGCTCACGAAGGGCGCGGCGAACGCCACGGCAAGGTCGTGGCAGGCCCGGCAGGCTTCCACGAGCGTGCCGAGCGAGTCTGGCCGGCGGGTGTCGCCCCAGCAGAAGTTGTCGAGCAGTGCGATCCGGTCGGGATCGGCACCGGCGGCCACGGCGTTGGCGATTGCCTCCACGATCCCGCCAGCAGCCATCTGATAGGGATCGAGCGGGCCGATCCGATGCCGAAGCCCCACCCCCACGGCGATGCCGCGGTCGCGACCGAGCACGCCACGGATCACGGTGCCGTCGGCTGGGCCTTCGCCCGGCCCCAACAGCGGCTTGGTCACGCTTGCGCCCTGCACCTCGTGGTCGTATTGGCGGATGATCCATTCCTTGCTCGCCACGTCAGGCAGGGCAAGGACATCGAGCAGCGTGGCGGCAAGGTCACCGCGGGGCTGCCAATGGGCGGGTTCCTCGGCCGGCGGAACGAACCGTGCAAGGAGCGTCCGCCGCGGCCGGCCCTCGTGAAGGAAGTGGCAGTCGAGTTCGCCGGCGAGCTGCCCCTGCCAGCGGAGCACGAGCCGACCCGAGCCGGTGAACCTGCCGATCGCCGACACCTCCACGCCCTCGGCCTCGGCGGCGGCGGCGAGTCGATCCCAGTCGGCGGGCGGCACGGCCAGCACCATCCGCTCCTGGGCCTCCGAGATCCAGACCTCCGTGGCGGAGAGGCCGGCATACTTCAGCGGCACGCGATCGAGGTCGACCTCGGCCCCGAGGGTCGCGGCCATTTCGCCGACGGCGCTCGAGAGCCCACCCGCACCGCAGTCGGTGATCGCATGGAAGAGCCGCTGCCGCGCGGCCTCGAGCACAAAGTCGGTGAGCGTCTTCTCGTGGATCGCATGGCCGATCTGCACCGCTCCGCCCGATTCGGTCTCGCTCTCGCTCGTCAGTTCGATGCTTGAAAAGGTGGCGCCGTGGATGCCGTCGCGGCCGGTGCGGCCGCCGGCCACGACGACGAGGTCGCCCGGCTGCACCGTCGCGTCGGCGCTGCCCCGTGGCATGATTCCCACGGTGCCACAGAAGACCAGCGGGTTGCCCACGTAGCCGGGATGGAAGGCCACGGCACCGGCGATCGTGGGAATGCCCATCCTGTTGCCGTAGTCCCGCACCCCGGCCACGATCCCGGCCAACAGCCGCCGCGGAGGGATGACGCCCGGGGGCAGGTCGGCCGCCGGCGTCTCTTCAGGCGCCACGCAGAACACGTCGAGATTGGCGAGCGGCTTGGCCGCCAGCCCCGTGCCGAGCACGTCGCGGATCACGCCTCCCAGCCCGGTGGCTGCACCGCCGTAGGGCTCGATGGCCGAGGGATGATTGTGGGTCTCCACCTTGACGCAGATGTCATGGTCGCCGTCGAACCGCACCACCCCCGAGTTGTCGCGGAACACGCTCACGCACCAGTCGCCCGAGCCGAGCGACCGGCGGATGTGCTGGGTGGCCGCGAAGACGGTTTCCTTCAGCAGGTTGCCGAAGTGAACCCGGCCGGCCGGACCTTCGTGGTCGACCGGGCTGGTGAGCGTCTTGTGACAGCAGTGCTCGCTCCAGGTCTGGGCGATCGTCTCGAGTTCGATCTCGAGCGGTGGGCGGCCGAGGGCGGCAAAGTGATCCCTGATCGCATGGAGTTCGGCCACGGAGAGGGCCAGGCAGCGGTCCCGGGAGAGCTGCTCGAGCGCCGCATCGGCCAGCCCATCCAGCGGCACGGGCTCGCTCGTGAAGCTCCAGGTGCCGCCGCCGGCGAGCGAGCGAATCGCGAGCGGCCCGATCACCACGTCGTGGATCGCATCGTTGGCCAGGAGCCGGGAGGCGAGCGCGGCTGCGACCGCCTCGTCCATCGGCGGCAGCCAGTATTTCCGGAGGCTGCGAACCGCCGCTCCGGGGTGGCCCAGACCGGCCAGGGCCTCGGCCGCTGTCAGGCCCGCGGGGTCGGTCACCCCTGGCCGCGGGAGCACATGCACCACGGTCGGCAGTCCGTCACGGGCCGCCGTGAGCGCCGGGCTGCCGGCAGCGTCTGCCATGAAGGTCTCGCTCACAGGGTCGGCGAGGAGCACTGCCGCGATTCGGTCGATCGCCGGCCGATCGAGGTCGCCTTCCACAAGCCAGCCGGCGGCCGTGCGGGCCGCCGTGCATTCGGTCAGGCCGAGTTCTCGGGCGGCTGCGATGAGCTGCCGGGCGGCATGGTCGCCGGTGGCGTCGGTGAGTGAGACGTCAACTTCCCAGAGCATCGCGGGTGTCCTTGGCACGGGAGAGGAGCGAGGTGAGGCGGCGGCGATCGCCCGCCTCGATGGCGGCGAGCAACCGGGCGGCGGCGGTGTTGATCCGACGCAGCGCGGCGGCCACTGCCGGAGCGTTGTCGAGCAGGATGTCGGCCCAGAGTTCGGGGTCGCCGGCGGCGATGCGGGTGGTGTCTCGCCAGCCGCCTGCGGTGAAGGGCAGGGCCGCCGGGGGCGTGGCGGCTGCGATCGCGGCGGCGATCAGATGGGGCGCGTGGCTCGTGGCCGCCACGAGCTTGTCGTGTTCACGGGGCGGCATCAGATAGACCGTGCTGCCGAGCGCCGACCAGAATTCACCGATGGCGGCGGTATCTTCCGGCGGCGTCGCCTTGGCGGGCGTGACCACCACCACCCGACCATTGAAGAGGTCGCCGTCGGCGGCCTGCGGACCACGGCGATGGCTGCCCGCCAGGGGATGAGCCGCCACGAACCGCCCGCGGCGGCTGCGTCGCTTCCGCTCCCACGCGGCCACGATCGAGCCCTTGGTGCTGCCGGCGTCGGTCAGCAGCGTGCCGGGGCGAACGACCGCATCGACTCGGTCGAGCAGCTGCGGGATCGCGGCCACGCTCGCGGCGACGAGCACGAGATCGGCGTCGGCCGCAGCCTCCGGATCGAGCGAGATCTCGGTCACGGCTCCGCTTCGCCGCGCCTCATCGAGCGATGCCTGGGAGCGGCCGATTCCCACCACCTGCCGGGCCAGGCCGCGGCCCAGAAGCGCCCGGCCCACCGACCCTCCGATCAGCCCCACGCCGACGATCGCAACGGAATTCCAGGGGGGATTCATGGGCGGGAGGGACGGGGCGGGGAAAGTCCCGGGTTTGTACCACACGCCCTCCCGGGATGTGAGCGGGCCCGGGGAACGCCGGTTCCGGAGGGGTATGATGCGAGTGGAGCCGACACGGAGTCGATGCCGACATGAAGGCCATGGCGATCGTTTCTCGAGACTGCTTCGGGCACCGGTGGGTCGCCGTCGTGGCGGCGCTGGCCGTGGCCGGCGGCGGGCTGTTGCGGGCTGCCGATGCCGAGCCGGCGGTCCCGAGCCATGCCGACCGGATGGCCGCCCTCGGCTGGATCCGGTTTCGCGGAGCCTGGCGAACCGCCCAGGAGATCGAACTGCTCGAGCGGGCGGAAGCGGCGAACCTGGCTGAGAAGCAGTGGAACCAGCGACTGACGCGGCTTCGAGGCCAACTCGACCAGCCCCGCGTCGCCGACCAGGCCGCCGAGGAGCTCCGCGAGATTTCGGATCCGCATGCCGTGCCCGCTCTTGCGTCTGCCCTGGCGACTGAGCCGGTCTTTCAGGTGCGGGCCTGGTATGTGGAGTCACTCGCCCGAATCCGCTCCCCGGCCGCGTACCAGACGCTCGTGGCCGTCGCGCTCGACCATCCCGATCCTGAAACCCGGTTCGTCGCCGTCGAGCGGCTCGAGGTGATCGGACCGCAGCAGGCCGTGCCGGGGCTGGTGGCGGGCCTGGTCGGCGGCACCCCGGACCGGATCAACCGGGCGGCCGAGGCGCTGGGCCGACTCGGCGACCGGTCGGTGATCCTGCCGCTCGTCTCCGTGCTCGAGACGCGGCAGGTGGTGACCGCGGCCGGGCCACCTCCCGGCTCCACGAGTGCCACGTTTTCTCCCACCGGCGGCAGCGGGCTTTCGATGGGCGGCGGCCCGAAGCAGCAGGTCGTGATGGTGCGAAATGAGCGGGTGCTCGAGGCGCTCGTGGCGCTCACCGGAGTGGACTTTGGCTGGGATGCCGCCGCTTGGAGGCATTGGTTTGCCAGCGAGCGACAGCCACCGGCCGACTTCGATCCCCGGCGTGGCTGACGTGGGCGAACGCCGCGGCCCGGCCGCCTCCGGTTCAGGCCGCCCGACCGGCAGGGGCGGCCGCTGATCGCCGACGGGGGAACCAATCGGCGTCGAGCACGAGCAAGGCCACGCGATTTTCGAGATTGGGCCGGAAGACGACCAGCAGCAGGACCGGCAGCCACCAGGCCATGAACAGCCCGCCGTTCTGGGCCTTCCAGAACTGCGTGCCCAGCAGCACCGCGGCGGTGCAGCTCATCAGGGTGCCGAGGTTTTTGGGAGCGGGCCAGATCGCCAGCGTGGCCATCATCGCGATGAAGGCGGCCAAGACTGGCAGCCGGAAAACGCCGTCGTTCGAGGGCAGGGCCCAGAAGCCCTCGAGCGAGACATCGTTGGGGAAGATCCAGCCGAACATCTGCCGCAGCTGACCCACGAAGACCTCGGCGTCGGGCGAGGTGAACCAGAGCGCCACCACGAGCACCGCCAGCGACGCGGTCACCCCGAGGGCGAATCGCCGCACGCCCCGCTCCCAGTAGAAGCTGCACCACAAGGGCAGGAGGAAGACCGGATAGTAGATCGTGCCGATCGCCAGCCCGATCAGGCCGCCGGCGACGATCGGATTGCGGTAGGCGGCGATCGCCCAGATCACGAGTGCTCCCGGCAGCACGTGATCGACGCTGCAGTTCATCCAGGCGGTGTAGGGCATCAGCAGGTAGAGCACGGCCGCGGCGATGCCTAGCCTGGTGTTGTCGAAGTGCCGCCAGCCGATCAGCACCATGCCCGCCACGATCGCCAGCTGGGAGATGATCGCCATGACGCGGGCTGTGGTTTCATGGAGCTGCCGGCGGGAGGCGTCGACGGATTGAGGTTCGGCGTCGTCGCCCGGCGTGAGGAACGGCCGGGTGGAAATCTGCGGCAGGAGAAACAGGAGCGGATAGCCGGGGCCGTGCTTGGCCAGTTGGTCGACATTCACCTCGGCGGCCCGGGCTCCGAGCTGCTCGGCGGCTGCGGCGCTCTCAACATCCTGCCGCTGCGGCTTGGAGTTGATCACGTTCGCCAGCAGGAACACGAGCAGCGAGCCCCCGAGAAACACGAGCCCCCCCGGCGTCAGGTTCGGTTCGAGCATCGGCCGGCGGACCATCATCGAGTCGAACAGCATCCGCACCAGGAAGATCGCCGAGACGGCGAAGATCCAGGCGAAGCCCAGGGTGCGGGCCGCGACCTTGGCCGACTCCGTCTCGCCGACGTACTCCAGGGCCAGGAGTCCTGGCGCGAGCAGCACCAGCCCGAGCAGGTCGAGGTTGCGGATGCTCCAGACCCGGTTGAACTTGAAGAATAGCGCGATCGAGAGGAGCGACGCCAGATAGAACCAGGTCGTGAGGCGAACCGGGTAATACTGGAACAGGATTTCGCTCATGCGGCATCCGGGAAGAAGGACCGATCGGCCGGTGCAGCCTACGCAGCCGGCCCCGGCCATGCAAAAGCCGCCCGCCCGGCGGCCGGCTCAGCGTGCCAGCGGCCAGATCAACGGGGCCAGCAGGATCGTGATCGCCATCACGACCAGGTTGAGCGGTCCGCCAAACCTGAGATAGTCGGTGAACTTGTATCCGCCGGGGCCGTAGATCATCAGGTTCGTCTGGTACCCGAGCGGGGTGGCGAATCCGCAGCTCGCGGCCACCGTGATCGCCATCACGAAGGGGAGCGGGTTGACCCCGAGCTGCTCGGCCGTCTGCCAGGCGATCGGAAACGTGAGCACCGCGGCCGCGTTGTTGCTCAAGAGTTCAGTCGTCAGCATCGTCACCAGGTAGACCGTCGCCAGCACCAGCCGGGGATCGTTACCCGCGGCCGTCACGGCCGCCTCGGCGATCGAGCCGGCCAGGCCGGTGGTCTGCATCGCCCGGGCCAGGCCGAAGCTCGCCGCGATCAGCAGGAGCGCCTCCCATTCGATCGCCCGGCGAGCCTCGTTGGAGGCGAGGCAACGGGTGGCGATCATCAGCCCGGCGGCGGCGAGCGCCGCCGTCACCATCGGCACCAGGCCGAACGCCACGGCCAGCACCATGCCGGCCACGATCGTGCAGGCGATCCAGGCCCGGTCGTGCCGCGGGGAGGCCGCCCCGCTCACCTCGCTGACAAGGTAGAAGTGGCGGCTGGTCCGCTGGCGGTGGATGAAGGCGGGACCGGCCTCGAGCAGGAGGGTGTCGCCGGGCTGAAGCGTGATGTCACCGATCTTCTTCCGCAGCCGCTCGCCGTCGCGGGCCACCGCGATCACCACCGCCCCGTAGGTCGAACGGAAATTCCCCTCGCGGATCGTGCGGCCCACCAGGGGGCAGGTGGCCGAGACCACCGCCTCGACGAGCACCCGCTCGCTTCGCGGGTCATCCAGCTTGAAGACCTGGTCGGTCGCGGGGCGGAGGCCGCGAACCTTCTGCAACTCCACCACGGAGTCGATCACCCCCACGAACACCAGCCGATCCCCTGCCTCGAGCCGCTCGGTCGGCGAGACGGCCGCGATCACATGGCCGTCGCGGTCGATCTCCATCAGGAACAGGCCATCGAGCCGCCGCAGCCCGGCCTTCTCGATCGTGCGGCCCACCAGCGGACTGCCCGGCTCGACCACCATCTCGAGCGAATACTGCCGCGGATCGTCGCTGGTGCTCATCGGTGGGCGGCGATCCTTGAGCAGGAACCGGCTGGCGGTCACGCTGTAGACGATGCCGGCTGCGAACAGCGGCAGCCCCAGCCAGGTGATGTCGAACATGCCGAGCGGGCCGTGAAATTCCCGCAGGCCGCCCCAGGCCGCGGGAATGCCGGCCCAGGTGAGGTCGAGCCGGCCCCAGGGGCGGTCGAGGCCGGCGGCGATCCGGTCTTCCACCAGCCCGGCCACGATCACGTTGGTGCTCGTGCCGATCAGCGTGCAGAGGCCGCCCAGCACCACCGCCGCATTCATCGGCATCAGCAGCTTCGAGACGCTGAGCTTGTTCTTGCGAGCCCATTCGCGGATCGCCGGCACGAGCAGGGCCACGACCGGGGTGTTGTTCATGAAGGCCGAGAGGATGCCCGGGCCGATCATCGTGCGGAGCTGGGCCTGGGTGAGCGATCGCGGCCGGCCCAGCACCCGCTCCACGAGCACGGCCAGGGCGCCGGTGCGTTCCACCCCGGCCGCCACCACGAACAGCGCAGCCACCGCGATCATCCCCTCGTTGGCCATCCCCTTGAGCGCCTCGGCCGGCCCGAGCACGCCGGCAAGCAGGAGCACGACCACGCCCCCGAGCATGATCATGTCGGGGGCCCGCTGGATGAAGAGCAGGCCGCAGAGCGTGCCGATCATCACCGCCGCCGTGAGCACGGCCTGCCAGTGCTCGAGGAGGTGGTCGAAGGGCATCGGGCGGGCTCCGGAAACCGGGCCTGGGCCGCCCGATGGCTGCCTGCACTTTGCTCGTGGGCGGGAGGGGATGCAAGGCCAGATGCCGTTGGGCCGGGCCCGCCGCTGACGGCCGCGACAGTTCTGGGGTAGCCTGCTCGGGGCGGAACCGCCGCCGTAGACCCGCGAGGAGCAGCCATGAACGACCCGGCCGCTGAAGCACGGTTTTCCGACTATTACGCCGCCCCGTCGCGGCCTCCCTGGGAGATCGGCCGGCCGCAGGCGGCGTTTGTGGCGGCCGCCGGCGAGATCGGCCCGCGGGTGCTCGACATCGGCTGCGGCACGGGTGAACTCGCCATCTGGCTGGCCGGGCAGGGAAGGACCGTGACCGGGGTCGACTTCCTCGCCGAGCCGCTCGAGCGGGCCCGGGAGAAGGCGGCCGCCGCCGGAGTGGCCGCGACGTTTCTCCAGATGGACGCGCTCGCCGTGGGGGAGATTCCGGAGCGGTTCGACGCCGTCACCGACTGCGGACTGTTTCACATCTTCGACGATGCCGGTCGGGCGGCGTATGTCAACTCGCTGCGCACGCTGCTCGAGCCCGGATCGCGGGCCTTCGTCCTCTGCTTCTCGACGGCCGAGCCCGGCACCCACGGGCCGCGACGGGTAAGCGATGCGGAACTTCGGGCCGCCTTCACGGACGGCTGGGAGGTCGAGTCGATCGAGCCGGCGCGGTTCGAAGTGGTGCCGGGTATTCCCGGGGCGGAGTTTTCCCCCGGGGGCGCTCAGGCCTGGTTCACGCAGGTCAGGCGGGTGTGAGGCCGGCGGCTGGATTCCGCCGCCGCTGCCGGCGGGCGTAGACCCCGCCAGCCAGCGCAGCGGCGACAAGCGAGATCGATGCCGGCTCCGGCACGACCGTCGCGATCCAGGCCGAGTTGGCCGGGATCGAACTGGAATAGCTGCTTGCCGGCTTGTTCGCGACGTCGGGAGTGACGTAGCTCCATGGTCCCGAGGTGCCGCCGCTTGTGCTCTGATAGAGCCCTCCGCGGTCGAAGATCGCCGCGTTGAAGCCGGTGCCCGTGCCGACCGTGTTGAAGGCCGACTCGACCGCGTAGTTGATACCCGCGAGCTTCCACACGCCCCCTTCCTGCATGAACACGGGGCCGCCGGAGTCACCGATCGAGAGCACGCCCTCGTTGGCGGGCGTGGAATCAAAGTCGTACGAAATCTGGGGGCCGGCGGCACCGCCGTCGGCGATGGAATTGAAGTTGTTGGTGCCCCAGCTGCGGGTGCCGATCCCGGAGCCCCAGGTCCAGCCCTTGGACTCCGTGCCGCCGCCGGACGCGTTCCCGATCACGTCGGTCGTCGTGCGGGGAACGCCGCGGCCGAAGATGTACATCGACTGCCCGGTCGTGAACGAGCCCGAATACATCGGCACGATCTTGTCGCCAGGGAACGTGCCGCTGATCTGGTAGATCGCGAGATCGCTATTCGGATCGAAGAAGGCGGCTGTGGTCACATACGACGATGTGTCGGGAAAGGTGATCGACTGTCCGGTGAGGTTGCCCAGGTGCTTGGCCGTGAGGAAAAACTGGGACGAGATCGGGGTGCCCATGAAGGAATTGAAATTTCCCACCTGATCCCAGCGAGCCGCCAGGTCAGGATCGGTCGGAGCGGATGTGTTTCCCGTGGCACTGCCGTTGATGATCACGGCCTGGCCCGGGGCCGCCGTCAGGAGCAGGCAGCCGGCCATTAGGCATGCGATCCCGCTCCGGCGAGAAAAATTGGTCGGCCCCCGGAGACGCATGAGTAGGCTCCACTTGAAACGGCTGTCGGCGGACTGTGCCCGGCCGTCTGTATCTTACGGGCAATCAGAGAGGCCGCCAAACCTCGGGTCCTGACCGATTCGTCAGCCCGGCTTTCCCGCCTTGGGGTACGCGGCTCCTCCACCGCACCATGCGACTCTTTCCTTCCGACCGCTATCCGCTGCCGCTGCCTGAGGGGCATCGGTTTCCGGCTGCGAAGTATGCGGTCCTCCGGCGCCGGCTCGAGGGGCATCGGGCTGAGGGCGTTCCGTTCGAATTCGTCGAGCCGCATGCGGCCACCGACGACGAACTCATGCGGGTGCACGACCGGGGCTACCTCGGGCGGGTGTTTTCCGGCACGCTCTCGCCGGCCGAGATTCGCCGGATCGGTTTTCCCTGGAGCCCGGCCCTCGTGGAGCGGTCGCTGCGGAGCACCGGCGCTGCCGTCGACACCGCCGCCGCGGCCCTGGATGACGGAATCGCGGCCAGCCTCGCCGGCGGCACACACCATGCCGGCACCGACTGGGGCGAGGGCTTCTGCGTGTTCAACGACACGGCGGTGGCCGCTCGGGAACTGCAGGCCCGGGGCCAGGTGCGGCGGGTGGTGATCCTCGACTGTGACGTGCACCAGGGCAACGGCACGGCTGAGATCTTCGCCGGCGACGAGAGCGTGTTCACGATGTCGATCCACGGGGCAAAGAACTTTCCCCTCCGAAAGCAGCCCGGCTCGCTCGATGTGCCGCTCGCCGACGGCGTCGGTGACGCCGAGTATCTGGCGGCGCTCGGGCCGGCTGTGGCCGAGTCGTTCGCCCGCGGACGGCCCGACCTCGTGCTTTACATCGCCGGGGCCGATCCCTACGAGGGCGACCGGCTCGGCCGATTGAAGCTCACGAAGCCGGGGCTCCAGGAACGGGATCGGTTCGTGCTCGAGGCATGCCGGCGATCCGGTGTGCCCGTGGGCATCGTCTGCGGTGGAGGTTACTGCGATCAGATCGAGTCGATCGTCGACATCCACGCCGCCACGATGCTCCTCGCCGCCCGGCTGCTGGCCTGAAGGCTGGCCACCGTGACGGCCGGATCACCTTCCCGGTTGACAATGCTTCGCGTTGGACCCGTGGGGGCAGGCTTGCAGCCTGCCCGAATGCGGCCCGGATTCTGCCCATCCGATGCGGCGGGGGGCCATCGGGTTCCTGGCCTGAAGGCTGGCCACCGTCGAGCTACAGAGCGCGGCGGTGTTTGCTACGGCGGGGCTTGGTGGGCGTTGAGCTGGACGTGGCCGGAGCCGCTGTCCCAGCTGGCGGGGCGGCCGGCCGTGGAGGGCGACTGCGTTGCGAGCGATCGCCCATCGGGCTTCGGGCGGCACTGCCGGCCGTTGGCTTCCGACCGCGGCCGCGTCGGCGACGACTGCCACCACCCTGCGAGCCCTGGCCGGCGGCTCCGCCGGAGCGGTTCGGCCGCGGCCGATCGTCTCCAGCCGTTTCGCTGCGGGCCGGCGGCTCGTTTCGCTGGGGGATCTCCCGCCGCAGGAGCCGTTCGATCGCATCGAGCCGCGGCCGCTCATCGGCGTCGCAGAAGCTGACCGCCTCGCCCTCCTGGCCGGCCCGGCCGGTGCGGCCGATCCGGTGCACGTAGGTCTCGGGCTCGTGCGGCAATTCGTAGTTGATCACATGGGCCACGTTGTCGACGTCGATCCCCCGGGCCGCGATGTCGGTGGCGATCAGGACGGGCGGCCGGGGCGACTTGAAGGCCGCCAGGGCCCGCTCCCGCTGATTCTGTGACTTGTTGCCGTGGATCGCGGCGGCCTTGATGCCCGCCCGATCGAGGTCGCGGTGGAGCTTGTCGGCACCGTGCTTCGTGCGGGCGAACACGATCACGCGGCCGGTCGCCTCTTCCCGAAGCAGCTGCACGAGCAGCGCCTTCTTGTCCTTGCGGGCCACGAAGTAGACCGACTGCTCGACCGTCTCGGCGGGCGTGGCCTGACGGGCGGTCTTCACCTCGAGCGGATCGCGGAGCATCGTCGAAGCGAGGTCGCGGACCTCCTCCGGCAGCGTGGCCGAGAAGAGAAGCGTCTGCCGGTCGCGGGGCAGCATCGCCACGATCTTCCGCATGTCGTGGATGAAGCCCATGTCGAGCATCCGGTCGGCCTCATCCAACACCAGATACTCCACCTCGCGGAGATCGACGAGCCGCTGGCCGACGAGGTCGAGCAGCCGGCCGGGCGTGGCCACGAGCACATCCACGCCGTGCATCATCGCCTTGGCCTGCGGCTGCTGGCCGACGCCGCCGTAGATCACGGCGGCGCGGAGGCCGACATGGCGACCGTAGGCGATGAAGCTCTCGTGGATCTGGGCGGCGAGCTCCCGGGTGGGGGCGAGTACGAGCGTGCGGCACCGCCGCGGGGCCGGCCGGCGGTCGTCGGCCCGGAGCCTTTGGATGAGTGGCAGGGCGAAGGCGGCCGTCTTGCCGGTGCCGGTCTGGGCGCAGCCGAAGAGGTCGCGGCCGGCGAGCACGTGGGGAATCGCCTTCGTCTGGATCGGTGTGGGAGTGGCGTAGCCCTCTTCGGCAAGCGCCCGAAGCAGGAGCGGGGCGAGGCCGAGATCGGCGAAACCGGGAACAGCAACGGAGGCCGGGGAAGCAGACATGGTCATCGACATTTTCTTTCGTTCGGTCTGGAGCCTGGGCCGGCGATGGGTGGAACACCCTGAACGATCGCGGCCGCGGCAGGTGCGGAAACCGGTCGACAGTGCTGCCACAACGCTGCGGCCGAAGCACGGCGGATCCCGGAGATGGATCACTGCCTGCCGGGTGAGAGTGTCGTCGCGGGCCCTGGATTCAGGGAGGCGACCAACAGCCACGTCGAGAGATGGCGATCGCGGCGGCCGGTGTGTCTGACGCTTCGGTCAGGTGGCCGCCTTCATCGATTCCGTATCGCTGAACCCTACCACGCTGCCGCCGGCCTCGCAAGGCGAGGGCGTGGGAGGTCTGGGGCGTCAACGCCGCCAGAGCAGCTGGAGCGACAGGCCCGGGCCGGGATCAAACTCCACCACATCGGTGCGGCCCGAGGTGAAGTTTGTGCCCTGGAAGAGCTCGCGGTCGAAGAGCCAGGAGGCCATCGCCTCGAGGGTGAAGCCCTGGCCAAGGGTTCGCTCCAGGCCCACCGCGGCCCGCTGGTCAAACACATAGAAGCGTTCGTCGTCGACGAGTCGGTCTGCCAGGAAGTAGATCTGGGTGTCGGTGCGGTAGAAGGCCACGAACGCCCAGTCGTCACCCAGCCGCCGTCGCGCCTCGACATTGCCATTCACCAGGGGAAAGTAGGCGGCCGAGATCGTCCAGTCGTCGTCGGGCCGCCATTCGAATGAGGCCGGCACACCGATCTTCGCCTCGAAGCTTTCGTTCGGCCGCCAGGCATAGGCGGCTCCGGGCAGCGGATAGGGCAATTGCGAGGTGGGCGAGTAGAAGATGCTGTAGTTCCATTCGTCGCGGCCGTTTTTCGCCGGCCGATTCCAGAAGGCGATCGCCATCAGGGTCAGATCACGACCGGCGGCGAATGGCCGATCGCTGGCTGAGCCGAAGAGAAAGGTGCCCCCGAGTGTGCCGCCCGTGGCGAGCGGGCGGATGTGGGTGAGGCCGGTCTCGACGAGCCAGAACTGATCGGGCACCGGCTGGCGGGAGTCGGGGAGGATCGCGTCGGTCGAGAGTTCCAGTCGGCCGAATCGGCCGATTCCGATCCAGAGCGGGCTGCCTTCGCTCGGTGGCACGAGCGGCGCGGCCACCCGGGCAAACTGGGCGTTCATCCCCAAGGTCGCCGGCTGGCCCACGACGTCGGTGGCCGGCGCCCAGAAGCCGCCGATCGAGACGGGCGCCGCCGAGCCGAAGGGGCCGCCGCCACGGCGGCGCTTGCCGACCTCGGGCACCGGCTCGGGGTCGGCGTCGGCGATCGGCTCGCTGGCGAAGAAGTCTTCCTCGAGGTTGAACTCCACCGGCGGCAAAAGCGCGATGCGGTCGGGCGGCGGCGGCCAGGCCGCGGGCTCGGTGGCCGCCGCCACGCCAGCCAGGATGACGACTGCCAGGACCGCGCAGCCGGCCAGAGTGCAGGGCGATTCCGCGCGGACGCTCACCGGTGTGACCTCCTGGCCTGCCGGTCGGGCTGGCCGACAGGGCGGGGGAGGGTAGCGGGGAGACCTGGACCGTCACAACCGCGGGATTGCCCGCGGGCGACGCTGGTTGCGGTCAGCTCGGGGAGCCCATTGGCCCCGGATAGCTGACTTCCTCGAGCCTGCCTGTGTCGACGTCGTAGATGAAGCCGCGGACGGTGACCGCGTCGGGGCCGGAGGTGGGAATCCAGGGATGGGCGTGGATTGCCGCCATGCCCCGGCGAACGTCCCACGAGAGCCGCTCGATGTTGGTGCCGCTCCGCGGCGCATCGAGCGGTTCAGGCGCACCTCGGAAGGCATGGAAGGCGGGCGGGCTCGCGGAGGAGCAGCCGCAGGGCGTGAAGGCCCGTCCGGTCGCCTGGGAGAGGATGCCCGCGGCGGCCGGATCGCCCTCGAGCCCAGCCTTCAGCAGGTCGTCGGTGAATGCGAGCATGCCGCACTTCGTGTGGTGGATCAGCACGATCTCGTTCGTGTTGAGCAGATGATGCGAGATGATCAGGCAGCGGATGGCGTCTTCCGTAACCACGCCTCCGGCATTGCGGATCACGTGGGCGTCGCCGGTCTGGATCCCGAGCAGATCCTCGACGTCGAGCCGGGCATCCATGCAGGCCACCACGGCCAGCCGCCGCGCCGGCTGGATCGGCTGCGAGCCCGGATGGGATGGCGTGTGGAGACGGTCGCCGGCCGCGTAGCGGGCATTGTGCTCGAGGCAGGTGTCGGTGGTGGATGGTGGCATGGTGTGATTCCCTCGACTGGATAGGGGCTGCCGGCGTGTGGCCGAATCTATGGTCCGAGAGTCTATCGAAGTGGCCGCGGGATGCTCGGGCTCATGCGAGCGGGGGCAGGCCTGCGGCGACCCGGTGGCGGGCCAGTACCGTCCAGGCCGCGGGCTCGCGGCGGAGGAGGCGGGCAAGCTGGGAGGGCGTCACGGCCAGTCGCATCGCTGCGGCTGGCAGCTGCCAGCCGGCGGCTTCCAGGGCATCGAGCGCTTCGGCGACGAGGGCCGGATAGTCTTCGTGGTCGAGGGCCACCACGATCCGCCCCGAGGAGGTGCGGGCCCGCCAGAGCGGAGACGGCCCTTCGGGACTGGTCGGCTCGCGGTGTTCGAGCGCCAGCCGCAGCCGCAGCCGCCGCACGGCCACGCTCCGGTTCTCCACCTGCGAGCGGCGTTCGCTTGCTTCGGCTGAGATGCCGGTCGGTCGATGCACGAGCACCACCGCTGTCTCCACCTTGTTGCGATGCTGGCCGCCCGGACCGCTGCGGCGGGTGCGGCGTTCGTCGCAGTCGGCGAGCAGATCGGCGGCAAGAAGGCGGGCAGGGTGCATGATGTGGGACGCGGAGCGTGAAGCCGACGGGGCGAAAGGCCCTGGCGGCGGCGGCTCGGACGCACCGCTCACCCCGCTCGGTCATGGTACGCGGCGGGCCGCTCCCAGAGCGATCTGTTCTTCGCCTTGGGCGGCGATCCGCTTGATGGCGGCGGCCAGCCGGGCCTGGGCTGCAGGATCGACGGGCCGGCTGTGTGGCCCCGCCGGGTCTTGCATGTGGCGGGGCAGGATGATTCGGGAGTTGGATCGGAGCCGCTCGATCCCGGAAGGACTTGCCGACTTCAGGCCCACCAGGGAAAGCGACACGCCTGCATGCTTCGCGAGGATGGTGGCGACACGGTCGGTCACGGTGCGGATGCCGTTGAGCGACAGGTTCGGGTGGGCGATCAGCCGTTCAGCCTGGGCTTCACTCAGGAGCGGGAGCTTGTTGAGCGACAGGCCGCCGGCCCTGTGGGTGGCCAGGATCGCGGCGGCCTCGGTGGAGAGCTTTTCGACATCGTCGAGGAACAGAAAGGAAAGCCCGGCGAAGCCTCCGACGGGCGACTGGGCGGCGAGGAGCCTGGCGCGGGCTGCGTCGACCTGTCGAAGCCCCAGCAACGCGAGCGGTCCGCGATGCTGAAGAAGCGGCGTGATCGTGGAACCATCCTGGTCGTCATCCAACCGCACGAGGAGCGAGCCCGCGTGTCGGCCGAGCGCCTCGGCCGCGAGCCGCTCGACGCTCAGCGATTGGAGAATGAGCGGCCCAGTGTGGCGTGATAGATGAATCGCCTGTTGGAGCGGCAGCAGCCGAAGCTCACGGAGGCAGAGGTGGCCCGTGCGTTCGCCGAACGCCGCCGCCGCGCCAGTTTCGAGCACGGACACGTCGTGGACGTGCAGCCTGCCTGGGTGCCGGGCGAGGTGCCGGGCGGCGGCGGCCTCGAGCGAAAAGCTGCCCCCGAGATGGAGATCGCCGCGATGGAGCGAGAGCGCGGCTGCGACGTCGGAGGGGAGGCTCTCCAGGCCCTCAAGATAGAGTTCGTGGCTGTTCCGCGCGAGGCCGACCGCCATCGGGGGCGACAGGTTCGCGACCCTGTTGAAGGAGAGCTCCCCCGGGTGTGCGCCGAGGTGCCAGGCGGCATTCATCGAGAGCCAGCGGATGCCGTTGAAGGAAAGCCCACCGCCGACGCTTCCGGCGAGGCACTCAGCCACGCTGTCGGTGATCCGTTCCAGTCCGTCGAGATAGAGGTGGCCTCGATGGCGGGCTAGTTCACGGGCAACCGAGAGCGGGAGCCGCCGCAGTCCATGGAGGTAAAGGTGGGTCTTGTAGTGCCCAAGCCGGGCGGGATCGGCGACCCCTGATTCCTCCGTCGCGGCGGCGTGATCCAGCGTGAGATGGCCGAACGTGCCTGCAACGAGCGTGTCGTGGGAGCGATTGACAAGCCCATCGCCATCGCTGGTGACGGGCTGGTGGTAGAGGTCCACGAGGGAGCGGGCCCGAATAGGGTCGAGGTGGCGAATCGTGCCCGTTTCCGACCTGAGCGAATACTCCTCGGTGAGTCGTCCCATACAAGTCTCCTGGGGTGTGCGGGCTTCGTGCGATGAGCCGCCGATTTGCCCCCGCGACGAGCGACCTCACGGCGGCGACCAGGCGGCTGATCATCTCGCTCGCCCCCAGGACGAACGCCTCTTCCTTGAGCCCGGTCCGCTCATCGTCAAACACCCAGCAGCTGCCGTTCAGGAGGTAGGGATAGAGCGTCAGAAGCCGCTCGCGAGCGAGGGGATGGGGCATGGGCGTTCTCCACGTTGAGAAACGCACCAAGAACCAGCGTCGCCCCTGTCGGGGCCGGCACGCTGCCGCAACATTTCGTTCGGGAGGCCGCAGCCTTCCGCACATCCCGATGACCGCCAGGCGGTCACCAGAAGCACCGTTTGCCTTGCAGTGGCTCGGTTGCAGGCCCGCCGCCAAGGCGGGCCCGGCATGCCCGGGGGCGATGCCGTTCTTGATGCGGCGGAACTATAGCGTCCGTCGCAAGAGGAGCAAGATCCTCTCCAGTGAGGGTGAGCCCGAAGGTGTCGGGAACCTGCTCGCAACCCGTCGGAAACGCTCTTTGGGCTGACCCCGTGCATGGAAGGATCACCGGCGGTGGACACCTGGGATTTGAGAAACCAAGCGGTTAGGGCTGGTCAGCGTCCGCCAGCCGCTTGGTGTGGGCGAGGAGGTGGGCGGCCCGTTCGCCCTGCAAGGTGACTGCCAGCCGCGTGTCGCCCAGGAGCATGATGAGTCCGTACACGATCGAACTGATCGCCACGCAGCCGGCTGCAAGGCCCAGGATTGCCGTGGCCGGAATGCCGTGGCGAAAATCGGTGAGCACGGCCACCGTGCCCAGCAGGGCGAGGAGCGCCGCGACCGCGAAGCAGCCGATGGCGAGATAGAAGCTTCGCAGCGCCCGGAGGATGAGAAGGGCTCGCCGGCCGGCGGCGGCCAGTTCGCGAAGCTTTCGTTGCTGCTCGGGGCCGGCGAAACTTGTCACCTCCTCGAGCTCCCGGGAGAGTTCCCGCGAGAGGTCGATCGCCCGCGCGAGCCGGGTGCTCGTGCTCATGATGAGCACCGAGGTCGCATTGGTGAGGATCGCGGGGGCCGCAATCAGCGATAGCACCGCAAAGGGGTTGGAATCGAGGTTCGGCGGCAGGGCGGGGGCCATGGCGATGCTCTCAGCGAAGGCGATGCGATCTGCGATACTTAGCGGGATGGCTCAGGTTGCGGGAGGATGCTGCGGAGGAGCGGAGCCGGCCTGGCCACCCTCCGGCGGCGGGCCGCCGAGTTCCGTGTATTTGCGGGCCGAGCCCCGGGCCAGGGCGACGGGATACTTCCGCTCGTTGATGGCGAGCTTGGCGGCGATCGCCTGCCCAGGGTCGATGTTGAGCCGGTCGGCGAGGAGCAGGGCAAACATCAGCACGTCGGCGAGTTCCTCGGCCACGGCCTCCCGCTTGGGGCCGGCGGCCATCTCGGCCTCGATCTCGGCATCAGCCTTCCAGAGGAAGCATTCCTGGAGTTCGGCCGCTTCGATCGCGAGCGCCGCCGCCAGGTTCTTCGGTGTGTGGAACTGCGCCCAGTCGCGGGCATCGCGAAAGGCCCGCACGGCCGCGAGGAGATCCTGCCACCGGTCAGTGGCTGGGCGGTTCGCTGCTTCGGGAGGCTGCGGGGCTTCGCTCATCGGGCGATGAGTCTATCGTCGCCCGAGGAGAAAGGCCTCCGGTGGATTGGGCCATCAGGTTGAGGCTCGTTTGCACCGTCGGCCGTTGAGCAGCCAGCCGATGGGCGTGTGCCGCACAAAAAGCTGGTAGCTCACCAGCAGCACGGCCGTGGCCAGCAGGCACTCCAACACCAGCTTGGCCAGCGGCGGCCAGGGCCACGGCCGGGCCCAGGTCTGAATCGCGACAAGCACCGGGATGTGGGCGAGGTAGAGCCAGTAGGCGGAGTCGGACACATACCGCACGGCCTTGTTTTCGGCCGGCAACGCAGCTCGAAACAGCCCGATCAGGCCAAACGACATCAGCCAGGCAAAGAGCACCTGTGGCAGGGCAGTGGCCGCGGGCCTGCCCATCGTGACGAGGCCGGCCGGCAGGCAGATCAAAAGGGCCAGCGGCAAAAGCAGCCACCACCGTCGGCCCACGCGATTCTCGGGATCACCGACGAGAAAGAGCAGCGAGCCGTAGCCGAAGAAGATGCTGTAGTAGACGAGCAGGTGGGGCTGCGGCAGCAGGCCGAGCGACGTGTCGGGCCCAATGTTGGGACTGAAGACGCCCATGAAGAGCTGCGGCAGCATCGTCAGCGGCACGAGCCAGAGAAGCACCGCCGGCGAGACCACCAGCCACCGTGGCGGCAGCGGCAGCCTGAGCATGGCGGCCAGCCCAGCCAGCGCCGCAAACCCCACGACCAGCCAGCAGAGAAACCAAAGAAACCAGAGGTGGTCGAACACGCGGCCGACGAAAAGGTTTTGCGGCACGCCCCGCGGTGGCAGTGGCAGCACAAAACGGTCGGAGGTGATCCAGCCGGTGTAGGCCTGCCGCAGGCCAGCGAGCCCCTGCCCGCGCTCCGCGCCTGGCTCGGTGTCAGCAGCCTTCCCTGCCGGGCCCCCTTGTCATCCACTTCCGCCAAGGCTTCCGGATCGGGTTTTCCCATGGCCGCCAGCAGCAGCTGACGCACCCGGCGACGGCCCACCTCGACCTCATCCATGTTGGGCGCGGGCAGGCCGAGCACACCGGCCAGCATCGTGGTGGTGGTGCCATCAACCTTGGAAGCATCGATCGGCGTGTCGCCGACTGGTCCCTTGGGCAGCGGCTCAGCCCCACGGGCGAGCAGCAGTTCCACCACATCCGCCTTTCCCATGAAGGCTGCCGCGTGCATCGCTGTCCGCCCACCCTGATCGCGGGCATCGATCTCGGCACCATGGTCGAGCAATTCTCGAACCACCTCGACATGTCCAAGCACGGCCGCCGTGGTCAACAGCGGCGACTTGGAAGCCGGATCCACCAACGGTGGCCTTGGGCCGTCCGCTTCATCCTCCTCGGCCAACAGCCCTGCCACCCGCTGGGGATCACCTGCCGTCACCGCCCGCGCGAGATGTGCGGCCCACGGATCGGCTGAGGGGCCGGCCCCGTTCTGCTGAGCCACAATTTCGCGGCTGCGGGCCGCCACCCATTCGCCCGCCGGCAGGAGCGTCACCAGCCCGAGCATGCAGGGCACCAACACCCGCAGCAGCCGCTGCTGCAGCATCGACACGGCCCCTCTCTTTTGCCAGAGCATCGCCGTGAAGAAGCCGCTCATCAGAAAAAAGAGTGGCATCCGAAAGCCGTGAATCACCCCCACGATCAGGCCCGCGGCCGGCGTCTTCTGGGTGTCTTGCACCACCCAGGGAAAGGGCATGAAGGCCATGGCCCCGTGGAGGAGAATCCCCAGCAACATGGCAAACGCCCGCAGGGCGTCGAGATCATGCCGACGGGAGCTGGGAGTGGTCATCTCGGGCGACGAGTCTACCGCCAGCCCCAGCCGGTGGTCAGGCTCGGCGGCGGCGGGCGATGGTGAATCCCGCAAGCGCCAGGCCCAGCAGGCCAGCCACGGCTGGTTCGGGCACGGAAGCCACGTCGTTCCAAGTGGTGGCAAACCGCGGCTCGTCGAAGCTTGCGGCCTTCGAGTAGTCGACGCCCGTGAACGTCATCACGGTGATGTCCGACGGCGAGGAGAGCGCAAAGGTGCGGAACTCGAGCGGCGTCACCGAGAGGGTCGCGGCCGCCTCGCTCGACACGTCGGTTGGGTCCTGCCAGATCGTCAGCTTCGAGTTCCCCTGCGGGTTCGAGGGATCGTCGTTGTAGTCGATCTTGGCGATCGTATAGCGGACGTAGGGCGAACCGGTGTCTGGGTTGTTCTGGATGATGTCGTTCAGAATGATGTCGTTCTGCACCGATCCAGTGGAGCCGACGTGGCGGACGACGTAATCGGTGTTCGTTCCGTCGCCGGCGGCACCGATCAGGATCCCCCGCAGGGTGCTGCCGGTGACGATCTGAGCATCAGCTTCGGCCGGCGTCGCAGCGGTATTGGTGAAGCCGATGCCGACAAAGCCGTCGTTGTCGGTGTCGGCGGTGAGCACCTGGGAGGCCAGGGAGATGTAGTAGGTGTTGCTCGTGGTGTAGGGCTCGAGGGTCCGCTGCACCCGCCGCTGGAGGTTATCGACGCCGGCAAAGCGGGCTCGACCACCTTCCTGGTAGGGCAGGGTGGAGCCGAGCGGAGCTGACTCGGCTGTCCATTGGGCGACGGCGAACGATGTTCCCGTCGTCACGTTTCCGGTCCAGGCGCCCGAGTAGCCCGCGATGATCGGATCCTGGCCCGCGCCGTTGGCGTTCGATCGACGCAACTGATTGAGATTAGTCGTCGTGGTGTACTGCCCGATCGCCGGGTTGCCAGGCGATGCGCCGAGGAAATGGTCGGTCGCGATCAGATCGGCCCGCGCGGCCTGGGGCCCGCTGACGCCCAGGCAGCTGATGGTGATCGCGAGCAGGCCAAGGGTACGGAAGCCGCCGCCACAGGGTGACGAATCGGACTGTCCTAATCCGCCGACAACGAAAGCCCCTGTCGTCTGATCGTGACACTTGCGAAGCATGGCATGCCCCCTGCGAGGTGATCGAAACCCTAAACCCCTTACCAGAGTCCAAACAATACTCGACGAACACCGGATTCAAAACCCACCCAGGTGAAGGGACGGCGGCCGCGGTTACATTTTCGTGAGGCTTTTGTTTGAACCATCAGGGGCATTGCGATTGATCTTTGGACGTCGCTAATATTCTCAAGCATGGTCCAGACGGGCCCTTTGGAGGCCTGGGTTGCCTTCGAAAGACCGGCTGGACGGTGCCTGCGGGATCCGCGTGGTGAGGGGGATTGAAACATGGACGTTCTTCGAACCGGGCTCGGCTTTTCGGCCTATCCGGGCATTGTGGCTGCAATCCTCGCCCTGGCGACGGCAACCTCGTCGTGGGGTCAGACTCTTACGAGCCTCTGGGAATTCACCGACGCGGCGGACCTTGGTGCAGCCACGGTCGGTGTGCCGCTCACGATCAATGGCACTACACCGGAATGGTTCGAGTCGCAGACCTACGGAAGCGTCACGCTCACCGGGGTCGTCAACACGGTGGTCGGGACGAGCAATTTCTTTACGGCCACCCACGGCATCGGGGCGAACGACGGCGGCACCCGCACCAACCAATACACGCTGGTGTATGACGTCAAGAAACCCACGGCCACGCTCTGGCGGAGCTTCTATCAGACCGATCTGACGAACACGACCGACGCCGAGTTCTTCGTTCGTGGGGCAGGTTCGGGCGTGACGCTCAACACGCTCGGCCGCGACGACATCGGCTATTCGTCGGGGTTTCTCTCGCCCAACACCTGGTATCGGGTCGTAGTCTCCGTCGATCTCGGCGATTCCTTCGACGCCTACCGTGATGGGGTTTCCTTCGCCAGCTACACGGTGCCTGGCGTCGACAATCCGGACTACTCGCTCGATCCGTCGCATGTGCTGCTTTTTGCCGACAACGATGCGGCGGGCAATCAACAGCTTTCGATCGGTTCCGTCGCGATCTACGACGGGGCCCTGACGGCGTCTCAGGCGGCGTTGCTTGGCGGCGCGGGCTCAGCCTATGTGATGCGGCCGCTGACCTGGGATGGCTCGGCCGGCAATTCCTCGTGGGACACCTTCTCCACGAATTGGCTCGAGGATTCCTCGCCGCTGACCTTTCTGGATGGCGACAATGCCACGTTCGCCGACTCGGCCGCCGCGAAGACTGTCGATGTGAACGGGCCGATCGTCGCCAACACGATGGCCGTCGCGACCAACGTCGGCTACACCTTCCAGGGATTCGGCAGCATTCGGGCCGTGGGCGGGCTCACGAAGACCGGCGCGGGGCCGCTGGCCGTCAATTTGCCACTGTCGGTTGAGGGAGGCATTTCGATCGCCGATGGCACCTTCACAGTCGGCGATGGAGCCTATGCCGGTTCGTTCTCCGGTGGTGTAGCGCTCGGCTCGGCGGGCTCGCGGCTGGTGCTCGATCGGATCGACGATGTCACCAACAGCGGCGGTGTCACGGGCCTTGGGGAAGTTGTCAAACGGGGTGCCGGCACCGCTGTGATCGAGGGCCGGAGCAGCTATTCAGGGGCGACGAACGTCGAGGCCGGAACCCTACGGCTGGGAGGAGCCTTCAGCGGGGCCGCAGGCGTGACGGTGGCGACCGCCGCCGGTCTGACGCTCGATTTCGCGGCGACCCCAGAGACGCTGGCCGTGCCGTCGCTCTCACTCGGAGCCGGTGGCGCGTCGCTCGGCTTCGAGTTCACATCGGCCGCGGTGCCTGCCGTGCCGCTGATCTCGGTCACATCGCCTGACGGGCTCCAGCTCAATGGCGGGAGCCACACGATCGCCGTGGGCAGCACCCAGGGGCTCGATCCCGGCACCTTCACGCTCATCGATTATGCCGGGGCGGCCATCTCCTCCGGGTTCTCGCTGGTGTCGCTCCCCAAGCGGGTCGCCGGCAGTCTCGTCTACGACACGGCCAATACCCGGATCAACCTTCAGGTGACAGGAATCGAGACGGTGAAATGGACTGGCAGCCTGTCGGATTCCTGGGACGTGGGGAGCGATGTCGACGTGGGGGGCACCCAGAACTGGGTGACCGATCCGGGCGGCGTTGCCACCAACTTTGTCGACGGCGACCGGGTGCTGTTCGACGATTCGGCGACGCAGTTCAGCGTGTCCCTCGCCCAGACGGTGGCGCCCGGCAACGTGACCGTGAACGCCTCCACGCAGAATTACCTGTTCGGCGGCTCGGGCAAGATTTCGGGCGGCGGTTCGCTCCTGAAGGATGGCGCGGGCACGCTGACGATGCTCACCAACAACGACTACACGGGCGGCACGACCGTCGCTGCCGGCACGCTCCAACTCGGTGACGGCGGTGGATCGGGGAGCGTCAGCGGCACGGTGAACGTCGCCGCCGGCGCGGCCGTGCGAATTCAACGAAGCACCACCACGATCGCGGCAGGATTCGCGGGCGAGGGAGCGGTGGTGTTCCAAGGAACAGGAGTCACCAATCAGTCGAGCTTCACGCTCAATGGCGATAGTTCCGGCTTCAGCGGCCCGATGGAAGTGAGTTTCGGGCGACTCAACACTGGCACAAATACCGCGGCGCTCGGCACGGGGCCGATCACGGTCACCGACGGTGGCCAGGTCTTCGTCACCACCGAGACGTTCACGAATCCGATTTCGATTGCGGGCGACGGCTGGGCCCAGGGCGGCAGTGGCACGAAGTTCGGCGCCCTGCGGGTGTACCAAGGCGCCACCTGGGCCGGCGACGTCACGCTCGCGGCCAACGCCCGGATCAGCGGCGGCCTCTCCAATGGCACGGTCTCTGGGAAGATCAGCGGCCCCTATCAGGTGGAGTTCGGTCCCGCGGGCCAGGCCGGCGTGGTCACGCTCACGAATCCAGGCAATGACTATTCGGGCGGGACGGTCATTGCCGGCGGCAGCCTGCTGATCAAGGCGGCGACGGCACTTTCGTCCGGGCCGGTCACGATCACCTCCACGGTCAATGACACCCTGGCCTTCGATTTCGGCGACGGGTCGTCGGAAACGGTCGCAAACGACATCTCATTGCCGGTGCTCACCACGCCCACCCGCGTGTTCACGCTGCGGGGCAGTCCCACGCAACCAACCACGGTGACGCTCTCCGGCCAGATCAGCGGCGGCTCGACGGATTCGATCCTCCGCATGGGCGACACGGCCGTCGTCGGCAACAACAACAGCGTGTTGATCCTCGATAATCCGAGCAACACGTTCGCCGGCACGATCAATGTCTATCGAGGAGTGGTGGGCTTCACGAGCGATGCCGCGCTTGGCAGCAGCACCAACGGCATCCTGCTTGATGTCAACGGCAACAACGGCGGGCTGCGGTTCGCCGCCGACGGCATCACCCTTCCGGCGTCACGGTCGATCGCACTCGGAGGTTCCGAGGTGATCGACACGCAGGCATACAGCGGTCGGATCGAGGGCGTGATTTCGGGCAACGCCCCGACCTCCGGGCTCCGCAAGGCGGGGGACGGCCGGCTGACGCTCGCGGCCGCGAACACCTACACCGGGCCGACGACGGTCGCCGCCGGCACGCTCGCCGTGGCGAGCAGCACGGCAGAGGAGGTCTCTTTGTCACAGGCCTTGATTCCGTTCGCCGGGGCCACCCTCGACCTCTCGACCGTCAGCGGCGGCTATGCGGTGCCCAGCACGCAGACGGTCGGCGGTTCGGGGACCCTCGCTGGCACGATCGGCTTTGGCGCCGGGGCCACGCTGTCTCCCGGCGACGTAGTTGGCACGCTCACGGTCACCCAGTCGGTCACGCTCGGCGGCGGCGGCAATTACAACTGGCAGATGGTCGACGCTACGGGCACGGCCGGCGACGCCGCCACCTGGGATCTGCTCGCCATCGGTGGGCCGCTCGACATCACGGCGACGTCGGCTGATCCCTTCCGGATCAATCTCTGGAGCCTTTCGGCGACCGATCCGCAGACGAGCGGTCCCGCCGCTAGTTTTGATCCGTTGGTGGTGGGAAGCTGGACGATCGCCTCGGCGACCGGCGGCATCTCCGGCTTCGCCGCCGAGAAGTTTCTGATTGACACCGCGGCGGCCAACGGCACCGAGGGCTTCGCGAATCCCCTGAATGGCGGCAGCTTCAGCATCGCGCAGGCCGGCAACTCGCTCAATCTCGTGTTCACGCCCGACGGGCCCAGTGTGATCGTGATCGACGTGCCATCCGGCACCCAGACCCAGGCGGAGGCCGGGTACCCGACGATCACGGCCGCGTCGTCGGTGACGAAGACAGGAGCCGGCACGCTCGTGGTCGATGCCGTCAACACCTATGCGGGGCCGACGACCGTGGCGGCCGGCACGCTCCAACTTGACCTCGCGGACGGCCTCGCAACGACCTCCACGACCATCGCCACCGGTGCGACGCTCGCGGTGCCGGCGGGCGTGACGATGAAGGCACCGACGGTGATCGTAGACGGTGGCTCCCTCGCGGCGGCGACGCTTGCGGTCAACTCCACGACCGGCATCGCCTCGCTCGCGATCAACGCCGGCACGTTGGCCCCAGGCGCGGCGATCAGCGTGACGGATGGCGGCCAGTTGTCACTCGCGCAAGACGTGCGAGTGACCGTCGGGGCGGCAAGCCTCGACGTAGCTGAGGCCGCCGGCGGTGGGCGGCTCGATGTCGGAGCCGGGCAGGTGACCATCGCGGCCGGTGGGATCACCGCCGCAGCGCTCCGGGCCGACATCCTGGCTGGCCGGAGCGGCGGCGGCTGGAACGGTGCGACTGGCATCGTGTCGAGCACCGCCTCTGCCTCTGGCGGCACTCGGGCGGTGGGCTACGTGATCAGCGGTGACGGGTCTGCGACCGTGTCGTTCGCCGCCTCGGGTGACGTCGACCTGAGTGGCGCGGTCAACGTCTTCGATCTCGTGAGCATCAACAGTTCCGGGAAGTACGGCACCGGTGCCACGAGCGTCTGGAGCCAGGGCGATTTCACGTATGACGGCATCACGAACGTGTTCGACCTCGTGTCGATCAATGGCGCGGGCGCGTATGGCCAGGGCAACTACTTCCCCGCCGCCCCGACCGTGGCTGGAGGTGCGGGAAGCGTGGCGGCGGTGCCGGAGCCATCTCTGTTCGGACTGCCGTGCGCTGCGGCGCTGGCCGGAGCTATGCTTCGAACCGGCCGCCGACGGATTAGTTTTTTTGGTTCCAAGTCATTTCAAGGGGAGTTCGCGGATGCTTCGCCTCGTTCGTGAAACGGTGGTGGGATCCTCCTGCAGTCGGCAGCGACCGAGGGGTCAGGGTTTTACACTTGTCGAGCTGCTGGTGGTGATCGCGATCATCGCCACGCTGATCGGCCTGTTGCTGCCGGCCGTACAGTCGGCCCGGGAGTCGGCCCGTCGGACGTCCTGCAACAACAAGCTCCGGCAGTTGGGGCTTGGTCTTCAGTCGTACGCCTCGGCCCGGAAGGCGCTCCCGATGGGATCCGATGAGGCGATCCAGCTCAGCTGGCATGTCTCCATCCTTCCTTTCGTCGAGGAGGAGGCGCTCTACGAGACCTTCTCCTTCAGGCAGTCGACGAAGGAAGGCGACTGGCTCGCCGCCGACAAGAACCGGGCCACCTACCGGATCAACGGCTTTCTCTGCCCGACCGGCACGGTCGTGAACCCGGTCGAGACCGGCAGCCTCACGAACCTGATCAGCAACGAATACACCACCCACTACTACGGCAACATGGGGCCCAAGGGCACCAATCCCGTCACGGGCCGGGCCTACGAGGGCAACATCGCCGGCCAGGCAGGCTCGACCTGCAACGCCACCTACGGCGGCCTAGCCAATCAGGGCGTGCTCCGGACGAACGAGGCCTACAAGTTCAAGGACATCTCCGACGGACTATCGAAGACGCTGCTGGTGGGCGAGATTTCCTGGAGCCAGAAGGCCACGGGCGGGTTTCCCAAGTATCGACAGTGGCATCGGGGCGGCATCAAGGCTTCAAACTGTCACATCGGCGGCTGCAAGAACATCGCCCAGCCGATCAACTCCCGTTACGACGCGCTCTTCAACGACATCTCGTTCGGCAGCGATCATCCCGGCGGGGCGGGCTTCGCCCGGTGCGATGGCTCGGTCGCGCAGGTGAGCGAGAACATCGACTTCGCCGTGCTGCTTGCGCTTGCCAGCCGCAACGGCGGTGAGACGAGTGAATAATCCCGCGTCCCGTCTACACCGGTCGAGTGGGCCGGGGATTCCCCAGGAGCATCGCTGCGTGTTTGTTCGGATCGCCTTGGTCTGTGCCGCCGTGATCGCGATCGGCTGCGGGTCGTCGGGCCCGGTCCGCTACGATGTGTCGGGCACGGTGACCTTCGACGGCCAGCCCGTGCCCGTGGGCACGATCACCTTCGTGCCTGTCAGCGGCAACACCGGCCCAGGAGGATCGGCGGGCATTGAGGGGGGCCGCTTCGACACGGCGGCGACCGGCAAGGGACCGACGGGCGGCCCTCATGTCGCGATCATCACCGGCTTCGACGGCAAGACGGTTGGCGGCATCGAGAAGGTGCAGGAAGGGAGTCCCCTGTTCATCGACTACCGCGAGGAGGTCGACCTGCCGAGGGAGAAGGCCGTTCGTGACTTCACCGTGCCGGGATCGGCTCGGCTCAAGGCCACCCCACCGCCACCGCCTGGCCGGAAAGCCTGATCGGCGGGCCGGTTCACCGTCGTTTTTTCCCGCCACTTGGAAGGGCTCTCATGGTGTCGCGTCGCGTCCTCGTTCCCGGGTGCCCTGCTTGGCCTCTGGCAAAGACCGGCGGCCGATTCCCGGCGGTCCTGGCCGCGGCGTGCTGGGCGGCCGCACTCGTGGCCGGCCTGCCGTCGGCCGCAGCGGAGGCCACGAGCGTCGGTGGCCCGATTCAGGGCCGCTACGACGTGATCGTGGCGGGTGCGGGAACCGGAGGAGTGGCCGCGGCGATCCAGGCAGCCCGGTTGGGCAGCGACGTGTTGCTTGTGGAGCCGACCGACTGGATCGGCGGCCAGCTCGCGGCCGCGGGCGTGACGAGCATGGACGAGGGCTATCCTCCGCGGGAGCAGTTGCGTGAACGGGGAATCTACGGTGAGTTTTGGAAGCGAGCCACGGCCTATTACCGGGCGCTTGGCAAGTCAACCGACACCTGTGCGGTGAGCGAGGATCACTTCGCTGTGGAGCCGCATGTGGCACGGCGGGTCTTCGAGGAAATGCTCCGTGACACCCGCGCCGCTCCGCGGGCTGATGGTCGGCCTGTCGTGCTCGATCTCGTGACCGACTCTCAGGTGGTGTCGGTCCATCGCACCGGCACGCTTGTCAACGGGGTCACGCTCGAACGTACGGATCGAGATGGCAGGTCGGAGCGAATCGAGGTCGGGAGCGAGGTGCTGATCGATGCCACGGAGTATGGCGATCTCATTCCCCTGGCCGGGGCCGCCTACCGGCTCGGCACCTGGCGGTCGGATCGGCCGCGTCCGGAGGCCGGCAGGATCCCACCGGTTCAGCCGATCACCTGGACGGCCTCCATCCGTCGGTATCCCGGCGGCGTGCCGGCGGAGCTCGTGATCGAGACCCAGCCGGACGGCTACGCTCCGGATGTGATCGACGACTTCCTCGCCCCCGACGGGAACACGACGCATGGTTTTCCCTGGGCCTGGGAACGGTTTCTCAAGTATCGCGGCATGCCCGACTCATCGAGTCCGGTCAGTGCCCACAATGGCACCGGTCTGCCCCTGACGCGAACCCATGTGAACTGTCCGCCCAATGACTCCCGCCTCACGATCCTCGATGTCGAGGATCGGCAGCGGCGAGAGAAGGCCGAGGTCAGGGCGCTGCTCCGCACGCTCGGGGTGCTCTACTACGCCCGGCATGTGATGGAAGAGGATGCCTGGTCGGTGGCCGATGACATCGGGTATGACTCGCCGGCCAATGTCCGCCGCATGGACGGCCTCGCCGGGCGGCATCCGGAACTCCAGCCATTTCGAGCCCTGCTGCACCGCTTCCCGCCGATTCCCTATGTGCGGGAGAGCCGACGGATCGTCGGCACCGGAACGCTGACGGCCAAGTCGATCCGCCGCAAGGCCCCCTTCAGTCCCGAGCACAGGCCGACGGCTGTTGCCATCGGTGATTATCCGGTCGACGTGCATGGCGAGCACGAAGATCGCGATCTCCAGGTGGAGCTCGAGCTTGACGATCCAGAGGATCTCCCGGAGCGCTGGATCCAGTGGGGCTATGGCCCATTCCAGATCCCCTTTGAGTGCTTCATTCCGGAATCGATAGACGGCTTCATTCCCGCGGAAAAGAACATCTCCCAATCGCGGCTTGCGAACGGAGCCACGCGGCTCCAGCCGGTAACGATGCTGACGGGCCAGGCTGCTGGGGCGATCGCAGCCCTCGCCTGTCGGTTTGATGTTCCGCCGCGGTCCTTGCCGCCATTGCTGGTGCAGTCAGCGCTGCTCGACGCGGGGAGTACGCTGTCGCCGGTTCGCTACACCGACGTGCCGCACGGCACGAGTCTTTGGAAGGCTGTGCAGCTGGTGAGCCTTTACCGGCTCTTCGTGGTGGAGGGGCAGGAGTTCAAGCCGACGGCGAAGCTCAAGCCCACCGAAGCGGAGCAGACACGGCAGCGAGTGCTCGCCGCTGGCGGGGCGTCCGAGGACTTCACGGGAGCGGCGAATCGCGGCGAGCTTGTGCGGGCGGCAGCGGCCGCGTTGCTCGCAGGCGTGGCTGCTCAGCCGGGATCGGAGCCCGCGACGGCCGGCGGCTCCGGTCACGACGTCGTCATCTATGGCGGCACGAGCGCCGCGGTCACGGCAGCGGTCCAGGCCACCCGGATGGGCAAGTCGGTCATCATCGTGTCGCCCGACCGGCACCTGGGCGGCCTTTCGAGCGGTGGGCTCGGCATGACTGACACCGGCAACAAGGCGGTGATCGGGGGGTTGGCCAGGGAGTTTTACCATCGGATCTGGAGGCACTATGAGCGGCCCGAGGCCTGGCAATGGCAGGCCCGTGCCGACTACGGCAACCGAGGGCAAGGCACGCCCGCAATCGATGGTTCGGCGCGAACCATGTGGGTATTTGAGCCCCATGTGGCCGAGCAGGCCTTCGAGGCCCTGATCCGCGAGCATGGCATTACGGTGGTTCGGAATGAGTGGCTCGACCGCGAGCGGGGCGTGGCTCGACGGGACGGCCGCATCGAGTCGATCACCACGCTCTCCGGCCGCACCTACCCGGGGCGGATGTTTCTCGATGCCACCTACGAGGGCGACCTGATGGCGGCTGCCGGGGTCGATTATGTGGTCGGCCGCGAGGCGAACAGCATCTACGGCGAAGAGCACAACGGCGTGCAGGTAGGCGTGCTCCACCACAAGCATCACTTCGGCGCCGTGGCGACGCCGATCAGCCCGTATCGCGTGCCGGATGACCCGGCGAGTGGCCTCCTGCCGCTCGTGAGTGACACTCCACCGGGTAAATTCGGAGCCGGTGATCACCGGGTGCAGGCCTACTGCTTCCGGCTCTGCCTCACAACCGATCCCCGCAACCGACTGCCGATCCCGCAGCCGGTGGGCTACGACGCCGGCCAGTACGAACTGTTGCTCCGGGTGTTGCAGGCCGGCTGGTGGGAGATGTTCGAGAAGTTCGATCCGATTCCCAACGGCAAGACCGACTGCAACAACCACGGGCCCGTCGGCTTCGACAATATCGGGAAGAACTACGACTACCCCGAGGCTGATTACAAGCGGCGGCGGGAGATCATCGCCGAGCACCAGGCCTACCAGCAGGGATTGCTCTGGTTCCTGGCGAACGATCCCCGGGTGCCCCCGAAGGTTCAGGAGGGAATCCGCGAGTGGGGCCTGGCCAAGGATGAATTCGCCGATAACGGCCACTGGCCGCATCAGCTCTATATCCGCGAGGCCCGACGGATGGTCGGGCTGCTCGTGATGACGGAGAACCATCTCCGGCAGAAGATTCCCACCCCCGAGTCGATCGGAATGGGCAGCTACACGATCGACAGCCACAACGTGCAGCGATACGTCACGCCGGAGGGCTTCGTGCAGAATGAGGGTGACATCGGCGTGCGGCTCAAGGAGCCGTATCAGATCGCCTATGGTGCGGTGGTGCCGAAGCGAGGGCAGGCTTCAAACCTGCTCGTGCCGGTGGCCTGCTCGGCAAGCCACATCGCCTATGGCAGCATCCGGATGGAGCCGGTGTTCATGATTCTCGGGCAGTCGGCGGCCACGGCGGCCTGCCTGGCGCTTGATCTGAACAGGCCGGTGCAGGACGTGCCCTACGACCTGCTCCGCCGCCGCCTGCGGAACGATGGCCAGGTGCTGGCGGCGGGTGAATCGCCCATGGCCGGCCGCGACTGATCGCCTGGTCGGAGAGGAATCCTGGCAGCGGACGCGGTAGGGCAGCTATCCTCGTGAGGGTTGATCAGCCCCTCGCGACGGAGCCAGACCAATGCCGGCAGACCTGATTCTCAAGGCCCTGACCATCATCACGATGGATGCCACCGCGGCCCGGGCCGAGGCGGTGGCCATCGACACCACAAGCGGAAGGATCGCCGCCGTCGGCACGCTCGCCGCCTGCCGGGAGGCCGGGCCGGCAGCGGTGGTCAAGGATCTCGGTGACACCGTCCTGATGCCGGGCTTCATCGACCCCCACAGCCATCCGCTGCTGGGGGGCATCGTGACCCAGGAGCCCGCCTACTGGATCTCGCCGCATCGCGGGTACGCGACCTTCGCCGACGTCGAGGCGCTCTGGCGGAAGATCGACGCGGAGTTGCCCGCCGGCCAGCCTGTGGTCTGCAACGGTCTCGACCGGCTGTTGCAGGAGGCTCCCGAGCTCACCAACCGGCAGCTCGACAGTTATTTCCCATCTCGGCCGGCGGTGATCCTGGATAACTCGGGGCACGAGGTCTACTTCAATTCGGCCGTGATCGTGCGGACCGGCTGGGCCGGCGGCAAGCCTCCGGCCGATCCGGTGGGCGCGCGGTTCGGCCGCAATCCCGACGGCACCTCCAACGGCCGGGCCTACGAGACCGCGGCGATCGCTGCGGCCGTGCTCGAGGTGATGAAAGCCGCCGTCCCGAATCCGCTTCGGTCGGCCGCAAAATGGTATGCCCTGATGGCCGACAACGGCATCACGGCCACCACGGAACACACCTACGATTCGGCGCTGCTCCCCGGCTATGTGGCCCTGGCCGGCGTGCCCGATTGCCCGCTTCGGGTCGCGCTCTACCACATGTCGATCGATCCGACCTGCGGCGAGGAGGTGACCACGCCGATTCCGGAGGAACTGCTCTGGAAGCAGGGCATCAAGCTCTGGGCGGACGGTTCTCCCTGGGTGGGCACGATCGCAGCGTCGTTTCCTTATCTCGACAACGCCACCACCCGCCGGGCCGAGATCCCGCTCGGGCCGGCCGGCGAAACGATGCTCAATTATCCGCGGTCGAAGCTCGACGAGATCCTCGCCCGCCATGCCCCCGAGGGCTGGCAGATGGCGTTTCACGTCAATGGCGACGTGGGGCTCGATGTGGTGCTCGATGCCTACGAGCGGGCGCTCGCGGCGAACGGCTTGGCCGGCAAGGATCATCGCTGGCGGCTCGAGCATTGCGGCGGCGGGCGGGGCGACCAGTTCGCCCGGGCCGCGGGGATGGGCGTGGCGGTGTCGCTGCTGCCCGCCCAGTTCATCTATTGGGGCGACCTGCTCGACGGCACGATGTTCGCACCCGAGATCGGCAGCCAGTGGGTTCGGGCCGGTGATGCGGTGCGGGCCGGGGCGTCGGTGTCGTTCCACAACGACGGCTGCGTGAGCCCGCCGATTCCGCTGCTCAACATCCAGGCCATGGTGACGCGTCGCACTCCCTCGGGGCGGGTGCATGCCGCGAACCAGGCGGTGACGCTCCATGAGGCGTTTCGGGCCCACACGACCGCTGCCGCCTACCAGATCGGCCGCGACCGTGATCTCGGCTCGATCGAGGTCGGGAAGTGCGCCGACTTCGTCGAACTGTCGGCCGATCCATTCACCGTCGATCCGAACAAACTGATCGAGCAGGTGCGGGTAAAGGCCACCTGGCGGTCGGGCCGGCGAATCGACCTCGACCGATTCCTCGAGCAGGTCGAGGCGATCGATCCGGCGGCGTTCCGCAGCCTCGCGGCCAAGGCCGCAGGTCGCCACGTCTGCTCCCACGGCGGCCAAGGCTGCGGCCACTAGACCGCTTCAGGATCCATGTCTTGCCGGCTCGGGGCGGCAGCGGTCTGGTCGTGACCGTTTCTTCATCCCACCCAAGGTCTGGTGAGAGAGTCCCCTTGTCCCGATGGGGGCAGGAAAGGTCCCACCACGGAAGAAGTGGGCCCATCTGGGTTTTTCGTGGGAAGACGCGAAGCGGCCGAGTTCAGTCAAGCATCACGAGGTCCGCGAGTCGGCCGGTGAGCCGTGGTCAGCCGGCGCTGCCGCTGACGAGTAGTTTGCCGTCGGCCCCGACCTGCGAGAAGCGGATGTCGAGCGTGCGAAGGAAGGTCTGGAGTCCGGCGTCCTGGATCGGGAGCACGTGGGCGGGTGCGTCGGTCTCGTTGTGGTGGGAATGCCAGAGGCCTGGGGGGGTGACGAACACGGAGTGGGTCTCCCAGTCGAACCGTTCCGGATCGGCAATCGTGCCGTCCTCGGCCAGGTGCGGGCCCACGAGGGTGTAGCATCCAGGCGGGGCATCGACCACGAGATCGACCGCGACCGACTGATGCCGGTGGGGTGCCTGAACGGTTCGGGGAGGCAGCAGCCCGAACATCGCCCAGAGCACGTGGCTTACCGTCTGAGTGTCGGGAAACCGGCTGTTGCCCAGGAGCACGCTCAGCCGATTTGCCCGCGTGCTGGCCGGGTCGGCGACGATCTCGGCCAGCACCTCCCGGATGGCGGCTGCGGTATGGAGCGTGGGCTCGAACCGCGGCTGCGTGGCTTCGGCGCCGAGATACCGCATCAGTGGCTCATCGTGAACCCAGTAGAGCGCGGCGTCGGAGTCTGCCTCGTGGCGGGCCGGTGAGCCTGCGGGCAATGTGAACAGGTCACCGGTCTCCCACGGAAGATGGTCGCCGCCGCTCCTTTCGCCTCCGCCAAGCACGGTACGGCCATGTCCCCGCATCACAAAGAAGAGCTGGCTCGTGGCATTGGCAGCGGTGGCCACGGCATCGCCGGACTGGACTCGCACGAAGCTCGAACATAGTCCGGGCGTCGTGGCCGGTCCGGAGCATCGCAACGCCGCCGATAGATCCAACGGCACGACGCCGCTGGGGCCCGTTTCGTGGAGCCGGGCGGGAAACCGGCCTCCCGGAATCGGAGGAACAGCCCCAGATGCCAGTGGATTCGACGCCCGTCGGTAGTCGTGGATCTCAGCGGCGGCGGTGAGCCGGGCGATGTCGGGGGCGGGAGTGGAGGTCGTGACGTGATTGATGACGAGGCTCCTTATGTATGGTCCGAGGAACGAGAGCGATCCGCAGGTATCCAGTCCCGGGGTCGACACGGGGCCTGGCTGCGGATCACTTGGGCGTGGCTTTGAGAAAGGAGAACGGCTCGGCGGGGCGAAGCGAGGCCGACGCATCGCCGGAGTAGGTTTGACCGCCTTTGAGCGGGAGCCGCTTCACGGGGCTGCCAGCGGTGAAATCGAGTTCCGCGAGGGGCACCCAAAACACCGTCGGACTCGTCGCCGAGTCGAAGTAGAGAACGCGGTCTTTCTGGTCGTGCACCGTCCGCCAGATCGTGCTGGCCACGTTTGGTTCGCCGGGGGTGGAGATGCCGAGCGGAGCGGAGGCGTTGCGGATCACGCTGAGCACCGATGCGATCGCCTTCGGGCCGGTGACGTCATCGGGGATCGCGCCGATATAGAAGCTCGCCCGGACAAACCGGTCACTCGCCCGGATCGTGCCCGGCAGCATCACGTCGCCACCGATCTCTTTCCAGTAAGCGTTCAGGGCGAGTTGATCGTCGAAGGGAGGGGAGTTGGTCATCACGGTGTATTGCGGGCCATGATGGATCCGGAGCCGGCCGCCGATGTATTCGAAGATGGCCGAGTCGCCCGAGGGATCCGAGATGGCGAGGTGGCCCACGCCCGGTTCGCCATTGGGGAGCACCGGAGCAATGATCGTGAACGGCTCCTTCTCGAGGTCGGCCACCGCCTCGGCCACGGTGGCGTGGGAGTCGAGCACATACTGGGCCCAGCCCCCGATCGAGAGGTTCGGCCGATTGGCCACGCTGCCGCCGTAGTCGCTTTCGGCCAGGTAGAGCAGGTTGGCCACGAGTCCCTTTTCGTTCATGCCACAGGCGGTGGCGACGCCGTAGAAACTCACGGCGACGGAGCCATGGCGGCTCGTCCAGGAAAAGCTCTCGGGGCCGGCGTTGCCGTGGCGGAGCGTGCCTCTGGGGAAGACCCAGATCTCGGAGCCCGGATCCTCGACCCAGTCCATCGACCGGCCGACGACCACGCAGCCATCGGCGAAGCAGTGGAGGCAGCGGGTGCATGCTGCCGCCGGATGTGCGGCCAGAAGTGACGCGAGCACCGACACGATCAGGGCAATCGAAAGCCGGTTGAGCTGTGTCAGCGCGAGATGCGAGACCATGGGATGAGTTCCGGGGAGGGTGACGGACGGGCGGGCGTCGAGTCGCCCGAAACTCCCCCAAAATACTCCCGACAGGGATCGAACCTGTAACCTTCAGCTCCGGAGGCTGACGCTCTATCCAATTGAGCTACGGGAGCATCGTCGCGATTCGGGCACTGGATCGATCGCCTGCGGCCAATTGGCCGCTGCCCGCCACGCTTCCGCCGAGTGTACCAGGGCCACCCCAGCCGGTACAGGAGCCGCCTTTCCTGCGGCACGCATGCGGCTGCCGAAAGCTTGGAGCCGGCCGCGGCCCCACGGTTTGCCCGGAAACAGCTCAGGCCGAACGCCGGAGCGGCTGATCCGCGGCCTCGGTCGCCTCCACGCCCCGCCGGGCATGCCGCCCCGGGAGGGAGTGGCCTCGGTCGATCCGCAGCGTGCGGCCGTCGTCGGCTCCGGCCGGCCGCCGGCCAGCCTGCGACTTGAGGGCCTCGAGTTCCCGGGTTCGCCGCATGCACGAACCAAATTGCACGAGCGCCGTCAGTCGGCCGGCCAGCATCGGCAGCGTGCCGAACGGTGCCACTGCCAGCGAATGGCGGGCGATCTCACCGAGATGAGCCGCCAGGGCAGCCGCCACCGGCTCCGCCGCGAGCGCTCGCCAGAAGAGTCGCTCCGATCGCAGCCCTTCCTGATACCGCGAGCAGTGCGCTGCGGTCGGCCCGGCCACCACCCGGCACTCGGGTTCGAGCACCACGGTGTCGCCGCCACAGGCCAGCGTGGCCGACATGTCGGCCGCGGCCAGCGGGTCGCCACAGGTGGTCGAGAAGCCCACGCCATTGAGCACGTCCGCCCGCCAGAACCCGGCCTCGAGTTCGGGCGCTGCCGGAGCGGTGATCGATCCGGCCGTGAAGCCTTCGATCCGGTCACGGCCCCTGCCAGGGAGATTTCGGCAGCATCTGCCGCCCGCCGTCCGGCGCACGCCCGCGGCCACCACCCGGCTGCGGTCATCTGCCGACACCGCCACGGGCACCACGGCTCCGACGGCCGGGTCGTCGAACCGGGCGACCGCCGCATTGGCCCAGCCCTCCGTCGCCCTCCAGCCGGCGGCCAA
>JBJOHE010000413.1:0-3223 GCA_046047895.1 Planctomycetota bacterium
GACGGTGGTCGTAGCGATCGCCGCGACTGGAATGACGTTGATCATCATCGGCGGTGGCATCGACCTCAGCATGGGCTCCGTCGTTGCGTTCACCGGGGTCATGGCCGCCAGACTCCTCGTCGCAGGCTGGTCGACCTGGCTCACCACTCTGGCGTTGGTGGCGGTCGGCGGGGCGATCGGGCTCGTGAACGGAGCGGTCATTGCAGGCTGTCGGATGATGCCGTTTATCGTCACCCTGGGCACGATGGGCATCGTTCGGGGGGCCGCCAAGTGGCTGGGCAAGAACCAAACTGTCAACGCTCCGCCCGACTCGGCGGTGGGCGAGCTGATGGCTCGGGTACGTCCCACCGAGTTTTGGCCGTTGCCGGCGGGTGTCTGGATTGCCCTGGGGCTTGCCGCCCTGATGGCGATCGTGCTGCGGACGACGGTGTTCGGGAGGTATGTGTTCGCGATCGGCGCTAACGAGACCGCCGCCCGCTACAGCGGCATCCCGGTAAGGCCCGTCAAAGCCGCCACGTATGCCATCGCGGGATTGCTGTGCGGTTTTGCCGGCCTGCTGCAAATGTCCCGCCTCACCCAGGGAGATCCCACGGTCGCCGTGGGCTTGGAGCTCGACGTCATCGCCGCCGTGGTGATCGGCGGCGCGAGCCTGAGCGGGGGCGTCGGCAGCATCGCCGGATCACTGATCGGAGCGCTGATCATGGCGCTCTTGCGAAACGGCACCAACCAGCTCGGCTGGCAGACCTACTCCCAGGAAATCATCATTGGTGTCGTGATCGTGCTGGCCGTCGGGCTGGACCAATGGCGACAATCACGACGGCTGGAAGCGGCTCTCTCTCCACCTTCATGAGGCATGTGCGATGCGATCAGGCTCCGGCGGCAGCGATCAGCCCCTTGAGAGCCTCGACGAAGTCGAGGACTTCTTCAAGCAGCGGTATCCCACACCGGCCCAAGACGGCCGACCGGCAGTGGGCTACGCTCCCGACAAAGAGGAGACGGAATTCCGAAACTACGAAGCCGATGCACGGCCGACCGTGCGGGAGTTTTACCGGCTCAACCATCAGTTTCAGACGCGGGACTTTGTCCGCGCCAAGAAGCGGGAGTTTCTCGGCCTTGATCGCCTCGAGATGGGCATCTGGGAGGCCGCGGAGTATCTCAATCAGTTGGTGGATGACAGCGATCCAGACACCGACATGTCGCAGCTTGAACACTTGCTGCAGACCGCCGAACAGATCCGTCACGACGGCCATCCCCGTTGGATGATTCTGACCGGCTTCATCCATGATCTCGGCAAGATCCTTTGCCTCTGGGGTGAACCGCAATGGGCCGTGGTGGGGGACACGTTTCCCACGGGATGCGCCTACGACCCGAAGGTCGTGTTCTCGGGCTTCTTCGCGGCCAATCCTGATTCCGCCAACCCGGCCTACCAGACCCAGCTGGGCGTCTACGAAGAAGGTTGCGGGCTCGATGCCGTGGACCTCTCCTGGGGCCACGACGAGTACATCTACCAGGTCTGCAAGCACTACCTGCCCGAAGAGGGGCTCGCGATGCTGCGCTACCACAGCTTCTATGCGTGGCACCGGGAGGCCGCCTACGACTACCTCTGCACGGCCCGCGATCGCGAACTCCTCACTTGGGTGCGGCGGTTCAATCCCTACGATCTCTACACCAAAAGCCACGCCAAACCCGACGTGAAGGCACTGCGACCCTTCTACGACGAACTGATCCACGAGTTTTTCCCCGACACAATCCGGTGGTGATTGGTTTCTGCTGCGGAGCGACGCCAAGAGGCCGCCCACCCCCCGCTGAGCGGGCATGCCGATCGCACCCCGAGGAAGGCTTGCCCGATGGAGCGGATCGGTCTCTCCTTGGAGGAGGGGACAAAGGGCACGAGGCCAGTGAGAAAGGTCGTGCGGGGCATCCTCGCCGTGCGCGACTATCCGTTGACTGGGCCGCTGCACGGGGAGCCTCGCGTGCTCCCGGCTGCCCCGGTCGACCCAAGCCTCCACCGCCGGCTGACGGCGGAACTTGAGGCCGCTGCCGACCCGCCCGCGCCAGCTCGTCATGGCGATGGACGGGAAAGTCGGCCCACCGGAACGGCCCCCGAAGGGATTGTTCCGTCTCGTGCACAACTGCGAATAGCGGCGGCCGGCTTATGAAGGTCGCCGAGCGGCCCCTAGCGTCAGTCGTCGTCTACGCGGTAATCCCTGCACCGACATCTGTATAAGGTTGTCGCCTCCAGTGCCACCTCGGGGCACCAGAACTCCGTAGTACTACGGAGAACTACGGAGGCCCACCGCCGAGCCGGGCTTCAGCCCGGTGCGAGGTGGTGGCATACCGCAGCGAGGCGGCGAAGCCGCCGAGCGAGGACAGGATCAGCGCCGCCTGGAACCGCAGCGCCGGCGAGGAAATCGGCGTTGCCTGGGAACGAAAACCGAACTCTGCCCAAAACGCGGTGTCGTTCAACATCGCCGCCACCACCCGCGAAAAAACACAGCGCCGGCCGGGAATTCAGCGCCGCTCAATCGGCTATTCAAACCCGGCGACAGCAGTTTTTCCCCGGGAAAATGCGAGGATGCTCCAGAAGCGGATATCCGGGAGGTTCAAACAGCCGACTTACCGAGTGGTTTAGGTCGCGAGGCCGGTTGTTTTGCACCCGCCCTCCCTTGGGGCGAGCCGCTCTTGCCACGTCAGCACCCGATCCGCTCGAGCATCCACCGAAGATCAGCCCAGTCCTTCGGCAATCGCCCACAACTCCAAGGCCGCGACAAGTACTCAGCCTCGACGACGCGACCGAGCGTGTCGACCGGTGGCTCCTGCCTTATACGCCGGCACAAGGTCGGCGGAGGTGGTTGGGCATGAGATTCTTTCGTTGGAAGCGAGCAGCGGCAGGAACGGCGGCCGACGAGACAAGGGGCAAAACCGCGAAGTGTGCGAAAGACGATCACTCCGGTGCGTCTGGGCCGACAGGTGGATCGCCCGCGCGGTCCTTCGCGAGGGCTGCGGTGCGGCGGCCGCGGGTGAGGGTGTCGGAGGGGAGCTCGCCGAAGCGTTCGGCGTAGTAGCCGGCGAAACGGCCGAGGTGGGGGTAGCCGACCGTTTCTGCGACGTCTGCGACGGTGAGCATGTCGCCCGGGGCGAGGAGCATCTCGCGTGCCCGGTCGAGCCGCACGCTGTGGAGATACGTCTGCGGCGTGTAGCCGAGCTTCGCGCACGCCCGCTG
>JBJOHE010000414.1:0-5163 GCA_046047895.1 Planctomycetota bacterium
AAGATCACCACCACCCCGTCGGCCACCCGGACAAACTTGGGATGCACGTCGACGAACTTGCGGGAGCGATGGAGGGTGCGGACATCTTCCTCGACCACCTGGGGATCGAAGACCTGCCCGGCGCGGGTAGTGAGCTTGGGGAGCTTCGAGACATCGGTCGTCTCATTGCCCTCGATCCGGACCTCGACGATCGTGTCGGGGGAGGGAGTGGCGGCGGCTGCTTCAGAAGCAGCAACCGGCGGCAGCGGCTGGATTCCGGCCGGCTCCTGGGCCAGGGTCGCCTGCGGCACCACGGCGATCAGGAAGGCGGCGCGGATCGTCGCCCGGGCGGCGACGAACAAGCGACGGAAGGTTTCGGCAGGTGCGGTCAACGGTGGGGCGCCGGGGGGATCGCTGCGAAAGCCGCGGAGAGATACCGGCCGCGATCACTCGCCACAAGCCGAAAACATGTGGCGATCTGCTTCACCAAGACCGCTTAGGAGCCGCTCCTTGCCCAAACCGCGATCCTTGACTGGCCTCCGGGCAACGCGGTAGTTTTTCCGGGGAACGGCGGCGAAGAGCGATGGTTTCGCCGGGTTTCCTCTCCCGGTTTCCGGCCGCCCTGGCAGCCGGCTCGCGCATGCCGCCCATGGTCATCGATCTCCGCCGCACCGAGGACCGCCGCGACGTGGTCCATCGGGCAGTACAGATGCTGGCCGAAGGCCGGGCCGTGGCATTCCCGACCGAGACCGACTACGTGGTGGCGACCGCGGCCCGAGCGGCCGCCGGGGTGGCACCGTTGGCCGCGCTCGCCGCCCGGCATCCGGGCGAGCCGCTTCTGACGCTCGCGGTCAAGAGCGGCGATGAAGCCCTCGACTGGGCGCCGCGGATCAGTGGCGTGGGCCGCCGGATCGCCCGCCGCTGCTGGCCGGGCCCGGTGGCGATGATCGTGCCCGATGATCACCCGGAGAGCCTGGTGCGGCAGCTGCCGGCCGAGGTCCGCGAGGCGTTGGTGGCGGACGGACGGCTGCGGCTGCGGATTCCCGGCCATCCGATGCTGGCCGAATGCATGCGGATGCTCGCCGGCCCCGTGGTTCTGGCGGAGCCTGCCCTGGCCGCCGGTCCGCCGGTGACCGCCGAGGAACTCGAGGCTGCGGAAGGCGGTACGATAGCGATGATTCTGGATGACGGCCGGGCTCGCTATGCCCAACCGGCCACCACGATCGAACTGGTGGCCGACGGGTTTCGGGTGGTCCGGCCGGGAATCGTTTCGGAGGAGACGCTCAGGCGTCTGGCCAGCCTGATGGTGCTCTTCGTCTGCACGGGCAACACCTGCCGCAGCCCCATGGCCGAGGCGCTGTTCCGTAGCCTCGCCGCCGAACGACTGGGCTGCGGCCCAGACGAGATCGAGCGGCACGGGGTGGTGGTGGCCAGCGCCGGGCTCGCCGCCTGGGCGGGCGGGCCGGCCAGCGGCCAGGCCGTGGAGACGGTCGCCTCGCTGGGGGGCGACCTCCGCGGGCATGAAAGCCAGCCGCTCACCGAGGCGCTCGTCCGGCAGGCAGACGTCATCCTGACGATGACGGCCAGCCACCGGGCCGCGATTTTGGCCCAGTTCCCCGAGGCCGGGGGGCGGGTGGAGATGCTCTCGCCCGACCGCCGTGACGTGCTCGACCCGATCGGCGGGAGCCTGGAAACCTATCGAAATTGCGCCCTTCAGATCCGTGAGCACCTGCTCGCCCGACTCGATACACTAGGGCTCTCGGGAGGCGACCCCCCAGCCCCCGACACCCCCCCCACCAGGAGCGGCTGACTTCCATGCGGATTGCGATCGGCAGCGACCATCGCGGCGTCGCGGCCCGGCAGCGGCTGGCCGGATTGCTCGAACGGCTCGGTCACGAGGTCGTCGATTGCGGCTCGTTTGGCGAGGAACCGGTGGATTATCCGGATGTGGCGGCGGATGTTGCCCGCCGGGTGGCCGACGGCACCGCCGAGCGGGGCATCCTGCTCTGCTGCACCGGCGTGGGCATGGCGATCGCCGCCAACAAGGTGGCCGGCGTGCGGGCGGCCACCTGCCACGACGAGGTGACGGCCGAGATGAGCCGGCGGCATAACGATTTGAACGTGCTCTGCCTGGCCGCCGAGATGCTGGGCTCAGACATGCAGGAGAAGATCGTACGGACCTGGCTGGCCACCCCGTTCGACGGAGGGAGGCATGCCCGGCGGGTCGCCAAGATCGCGGCCCTGGAAAAGGCTTGCGGCGGCGGCGAGCCGCTCGCGTCCCCGGCGGCCCACTGACCAGGCAGGCTCCGGAACCGCGGCAAGCTGGGCAGTCGTCATAGGCTGAGCTGGCTTCGCGGGGCGGCGAAGACTCGGCGGCTCGTAGGGGTCGTAGCGCCCTTCAGCCTCAAAAAACGGGTTTTTTCCCGGTTCCAATCGTTGAATGCTGGCCGCGGGCGAGTACTTTCGGATTCCAGAGGTCGCAGTTCCGGCAGCCGTCGGATGCGGCCATCCCCGCCCTCTGGAACCCACTGGCATGCCGCTCACACGCCACCCTGAACCGGAAGAGATCGAATGCCTGATCCGCAACGGTGAACTGCGGACGGCGATCGAGCCCTACCTCGACGAGTCGGTCTGGGAGATCGACTTCCAGCACCTGCCGACCGAGGCTGAGAACCGTTTTCTGGAATCGATGCTGGCCTGGGAGTTGGCGCCCCTCGCCCCGGTGGCCCGCTGGTTTGACCCGCCGTTGGCGATGCAGCCCGGCTGCACCCTCGACGACGACCAGCTGCGGGAGCGGCTCTGGGAGACCATCGAACGGCTCCACGCCAGGCGGATCGTGCTCGACTTCACCGATCACCTCTCCGACCGCGAGCTCTACGCCCTGATCCGCCGCGACATCCTGCCGGCGAAGCTCAAGCTCGTCGATCTCCCCGACAACGTCGTCCACTGGGATTGCAGCGCCTCCGACGACGGCGATCCCACGATCTGGCTGATGTATTACGCCAGCGACGAAGAGCGGGAAGACTGGCGGCTGGAAGAAGGCCGCGACCCGCCGCCGCGGCTCGTGCCGCCCCACCCCCGGGCTCTGCCCGTGGTCGAGGCCTGAGCCGCTGGGCGTCGAACCACAGGCCACCGAGGCCCAGGTGCTCGCGGAGTCTCGGGGCCATTTGACCTGTGGGGGCAGGCTTGCAGCCTGCCCGAATGCGGCCTGGTTTCCGCAGGGACACTCAACGGGGAACCGGCGCGGATTCCGCAGGCTGCAAGCCCGCGGCCACCGGTCCACTCGCCAAAGACTCCCGGAAGGACCCTTTCCGCCCTCAGCGTGGCGGCGGGGAAAGATTACTCGGTCGTCACGCGTGTCGTTGGCAGACGCGACGCCGTATCCTGGGAAAGACACGCTTGTGGTCTGTCTACCCCGGAGGCTCGCCCATGGTCCGCCTGTCAGTCGCGCCGCTCTTGGTCATCGCCGGGTCGCTCCTCGTCGGTGGCTCACCGGCCCCGGCCGCCAGCCCGGAGGCGGTGCGGGAGAGCGTGGCAAAGGCTTCAGCCTTTCTCGCCTCGATCCAGGCCGCCGACGGCAGCTTCGCGGCTGACGTCGGCCCGGCCGTGACGGGGCTGGCCGTGACGGCGCTCGTCCGCAGCGGCACCTCTCCTGATTCGGAGATCGTTCAACGCGGAATCGAGTCGCTGCTCGCCTTCCGCCAGCCCGATGGCGGTATCTGCAATCCGGGTTCGCCCGTGGCGAACTACGAGACCTCGATCGCCCTGCTCGCCCTGGCCGCCTGCAATGCCGACGGCCGCTACGACGACGCGATCGCCGCTGCTGCGGCCTTCGCCCGCAAGCTCCAATGGGACGACGGCGAAGGGCAGGGCGAGGCTGATGCCGCCTACGGTGGGGCTGGCTACGGCCGCCACTCGCGGCCCGATCTCTCCAACACGGCGTTTCTCGTGGAGGCGCTCCGGGCTGCGGGCGCGAGTGAAAACGATCCGGCGATCCAGCGGGCGCTGGTGTTCGTCGCGCGGACCCAGAATCTCCCTGGTCCCCATAATCCGCTGCCCGTGGCCGAAAAAAATCCCGACGGCGGCTTTTATTACACGCCGTATGGCGGCGGCGAGAGCCCTGCGGGCGAGACAGAGAACGGCGGCCTGCGGAGCTACGCGGCGATGACCTACGCGGGGCTCAAGAGCATGATCTTCGCGGGCGTCGGCAAGGACGACCCCCGGGTGGTGGCCGCCGTCGAGTGGCTGCGGAAGCACTTCACCTTCGAGGAGAACCCCGGCATGGGGCAGGCCGGTCTTTACTACTACTACCACACCGCCTCGAAGGCGTTGGCCGTGCTCGGCGAGAGCCCGTTTCGCGATGCCGCCGGCGAACCGCATGACTGGCGAGACGAACTCACCTCGGCGATCATCAGCCGGCAGCGAGACGACGGCTCGTGGGTGAATGCCAACGAGCGCTGGATGGAGAACCGGCCGGAGATCGTCACGAGTTTCGCGCTCATGGCCCTCGCCAATTGCCAGCCGTGACCGCAGCCACGACGGCTTTCGCAGGGCGATAGCGAACAGGCCCGGCAATCGGCCTGCTCACACCGCGGTAGGAACATTCTCCCGCAGGGCCTGCGGATGCCGGGCCGCCACACGCAGCAGGCTCAGGGCTGGGCCATCCGGCCGGGATCTGCCGGCCTCCCAGTCGAGCACGGTGGCGAGCGTGATCCCGAAGGCCTGGGCGAAGTTGTCGGCCGTCAAACCCACGAAGCGGCGGATCGCAGCGATGTCGGAGCCGGACGTGACCTGGCCTGCCGCGACCCGCCGGCGGACCTGCGCCGAAATCGCTCGGTCGAATTCGGCGGCCGAAAGTTCAGGAATGTCGTCGGCCATTACCACGCTCCTCGAGAAATTGCCCATAGAGGGACGACTCGCGTCGGGTTGCGCGGCGAGCTGAAATGATCCGAATCAGCCCCGCGTCGACCTCCACGATGACTATCAGAACGATACCCTGCGCGATCGGGCCGATGCAAATAAACCGCTCTTCTTGGTCGGAGTGCTCGGCATCGAAGATCTCCAGATACTCCACGCCGGAGGTAAACAGCGACGTCACGTCCTCAAAGGTAATGCCGTGCTTGCGGACATTCCGGGCGGCCTTGTCGTCGTCCCACTCAAATCGCACCGCCATGAGGAGCCTCG
>JBJOHE010000415.1:0-9947 GCA_046047895.1 Planctomycetota bacterium
TCGCCCGGATCTCCACCGAGCGGCTGCCGGCGGTCGTGGCGGCCGCTCCGAAGGCAGAGCTCCACCTCCACATCGAAGGCACGCTCGAGCCGGAACTCGCCTTCGCGATCGGGAAGCGAAACGGCGTCGCCCTCCCCTACCCCGATCCGGCCGCGATGCGGCGGGCCTACGCCTTCAGCGATCTCCAGAGCTTCCTCGATATCTACTACGCCGCCGCCGCCGTGCTGCTCCACGAGCAGGATTTCTTCGACCTGGCCTGGGCCTACCTGCTGAAGGCCAAGGCCGACAACGTGGTGCGGGCCGAGATCTTCTTCGATCCGCAGACCCACACCAGCCGGGGCGTGGCCTTTGAGACGGTCGTCCGGGGGCTCGCACGGGCGGCGGAACGGGCCCGGGCCGAGCTGGACATCTCGGCCGCGCTGATCATGTGTTTCCTGCGGCACCTCACCGAGCGGGAGGCCTTCGAGACGCTCGAACAGGCCGAGCCGTATCGCGATCAGTTCATCGGCGTGGGGCTCGATTCGGGCGAGCGGGGCAATCCGCCGGAGAAGTTCGCCGGCGTGTTCGCGAAGTGCCGGGCCCTGGGTCTCCATGCCGTGGCCCATGCCGGCGAGGAGGGGCCGCCCGCCTCGATCACGGGCGCCCTCGACGCCCTCGGGGCCGAGCGGATCGATCATGGCGTGCGGTGCCTGGAAGACGAGGCGGTGGTCGCCCGGCTGGTGCGAGAGCGGATTCCGCTCACCGTCTGCCCGTTCTCGAATGTGAAGCTTCGCGTGTTCGACCGGCTCGCCGACCACAACCTACCGCAGTTGCTGGCCGCAGGGCTTCGGGCCAGCGTCAACTCCGACGATCCCGCCTACTTCGGTGGCTACGTCAACGACAACTACCTCGGCTCGCTCGCGGCCCTGCCCCTCACGGCGGCCGACGCCTATCGGCTCCTGCGAAACAGCCTCGAATCGAGTTTCCTGGAGCCGAGCGAGATCACCCGCCACGTCACCCGGCTCGACGACGTGTTCGCGGCCGAATGACGGTTAGCCGCGATCGGTGACGCTGGTGAGTTGGGCGAGCCGCTCTTCGAGGTCGGGCCGAAGTTCGGCGGCCTGAAACCGCCACTGCCAGTTGCCCCAGGGACGGCCAGGCACGTTCATTCGGGCCTCGGAGCCGAGGCCGAGCACGTCCTGAAGCGGATAGATCGCAGTGTTTGCCGGCGTCCGTAGGGCAAGCTCGATCAGGTTCCACTGGATCTCGGAGCCGTCGCAGCCGAGCGCCGTCCGCACTCGATGCTGCTCGTGCGCGATCTCCGCGGCCGAACGGGTGGAGTCTTTGCCCGGCTCGCTGTGATACCAGCCCACGGTCGTGTCGTTGTCGTGGGTGCCGGTGTAGACGACCGAGTTCTCCGGATAGTCTGCCGGTCGCTCGGCCCCCGCCTCGTCGCTCCCGAACGCGAACTGGAGGATCCGCATCCCGGGGAAGCCGAGGGTGTCTCGCAGCTCTTCGACGTCGGGCGTGATCACCCCCAGATCCTCGGCGATGATCGGCTGCGGCCCGAACGCGGCCGTGGCGGCGTCGAACAGCCGCCGGCCCGGGCCGGGCACCCAACGGCCATGCTCGGCCGTGGGCTCGGAGGCGGGAATCTCCCACGAGGCTGCGAACCCGCGGAAGTGATCGATCCGCAAGACATCCACGAGCGTGAACACCTGCCGCAGCCGGGCGATCCACCAGGCGTAGCCCTCGGCCTCGTGCACCTCCCAGCGATAGAGCGGATTGCCCCACCGCTGGCCGGTCTGGGAGAAGTAATCCGGAGGCACGCCAGCCACCACGGTCGGCCGGCCCGTGGCGTCGAGCGCGAACAGCTCCGGGCGACACCAGACGTCGGCGCTATCATGGGCCACGAAGATCGGCAGGTCACCGACGATCGCGATGCCCCGCTCAGCCGCCCGATCCCGCAGCCGCCGCCAGTGATCGTGGAAGAGAAACTGTCCGACCCGGGCGTGGGCGATCGGCTCGGCAAGCTCCCTGCGGGCCGCGGCCAAGACGCCGGGCTCGCGGCCGGCCGCATCGGTCGGCCAGTCGGTCCAGCTGCGGCCCTCGAAGCGGCTCTTGAGCGCCACAAACGTCGCATAGTCCTCCAGCCACCAGCCGTTTTCGTCGACGAACCTCGTGAAGGCGGCCTGAAGGTCGGGCGACGCCCGCCGCGGAAACTCCGCGGCCACCTCATGGAGCAGCCCGAGCCGCAGCGGGATCACGTCGCCGAACGCGACATGGCCGGCGGGGAGCGGCGGCAGGCGATCGAGCCGGTCGGCGTCGACGAGCCGGTCGTCTCGAAGCAGGTCGAACGAGATCAGCAGCGGGTTGCCGGCGAAGGTGGAGAGCGTCTGATAGGGCGAGTCGCCGAAGCCGGTGGGGCCGAGCGGCAGCACCTGCCAATACCGCTGCCCCATCTGGGCGAGCCGGTCGAGCCAGCCGTGGGCCGCCGGCCCGAGTTCACCGATGCCGAACCGGCCCGGGAGGGATGTCGGATGGAGCAAGACGCCGGCGGCGCGGCGGCCGAGCGGGCCCGAAGCTGAGGTGGTCACGAGGGCTTCCCTGGTTGGGTGCCACGGGCGGATTCCGCGGCGGCGGGAGAGTGTAGCCCGCGGGCATCCGGGCGGGCGACGGGCGGCCCGCGGCCTCCTGCTTGGCGGGGCCGCGTCTGGGGGGTATATTGACTGACGTCGTCAGGAAAGAGTTTTCCGGCGTTCCCCTTCTTCTTGGAACTGCTACTGCCCGCCCCGCCCTGCGAGATCGTTCTCGATCCGTCGGCCTTCGTTCGTGGCAGTTGTTCCTGCGCCGGCCCCCATCGGGCCGCGTTTGTCTCAGCCTGAGCCCGTGGGCAGTCGGTTCGTGTCACTCGCCGGAGGGTGCTGGCCGGAGGTGCTCGGATGGCTTGCTCGCGTTTTGCTTCAGCCTGTTTGCTGTTGGCGATTCTCGGCTACGGGATCGCCCCGCCGGCCATCGGCGAAGTGTTCACGCCCGGCATGGCCGTCTCGGGCGTCGATTACTTTGGCCAGCCCGCCTTCAAGATCGAGCACATCCGGCCGGACGGCGGCGGCAGCCAGCTGTATGTGACGCTCAGCAGCCCGGCTCCGCAGGTCCAGATCACACCGATCGACGCGACTCCGGCCTGGCCGACCTCCTGGTATCAGGCCAGCTACGAGCTGCCCTTCGACGGGCCGGCTGTGGAGAGCATGACGCCATTCGCCAACAACTGGGGTGACCCGGAGTCGGCGATCACGGTCGACTCGCTCACCACCTTCTACCTCGCCTCCTGGGCCGGCAACGAGTTCGGCGCGGGCCAACCGATCATCGGCCCCGATGATTACTACCTCTGGGGCAGGTTCCAGGTGACCAACGACGGCGGGGTGTCGAGCCTCGCGCTGGTGGAAAGCGCGATCACGAAGGTGGGCATCTATGTGGGCACGACGGTGGCCGTGCCCGAGCCCTCGATGCTCGGGCTGGGCTGGGCCGCAGCGCTCGTCGCCTGGCGCTGGCGTGGCCGGTCTCGCCCAACGGCCCGGAATCCCCGGACTCGCGTCCGGGGCTCGTAGCAGGAGCGGCTCAGGGGCCGGCCGGGCAGGGCATCGTCTGCATGCCGCCTTCGTATACGACGGGCACCGCACCGTCATGGCCCGCAGCGCACGGCGGGCAGGAGCCGTCGGCCAGCGCAGGCACCACCCCTCCGGCCATCGGGGCTGCGGCAGCCGGGGCATAGGCGGGCGCCGCGACTCCCGGCGGACACGGGGCGGCCATCGCTGGGGCCGGTCCCGGGACCGCGGCCATCGGTGCCGCCATGGCCGGGCCAGGCACCGCGGCCCCGGGATAGGCCACCGGCTGGGCCGCCATCTGGGGCTGCGGATAGGCCGGCGGCATCAGGGGGGGCGCGTAGGAATACTGATTGGCCTTGTGATGGGCGCAGCCGCAGGCCACGAGTGCGGTGGCGAGCCAAAGGTGTTTGGGCACAGACGGAATTCCTGCGGGCAGCCACCCTGTCGACGGGGCGGAGGGTAGGCGGCCCGCCCCGGCGGCACAAGTCCGGCTGGCTGCTCGGAGACATGCGACAAAGGGGCACCGGCTCGGGGGCGGCAAAAGTCGCGTCGCGGGCGAGGATACGCCCCGATGCTCCGCGAGCGTTCGCCGACCCCCGAGCCTCGCCATCACGCCGTTCACCGGCTTGGGGGCGGCGGCAGTCAGGCCGGCTCGAAAAGTGCCAGGCTGGCGGTGAAGCCATGCAGAAACGTGCGGTCGCCGATCGGGCCGATTTCGCCCTGGGCGAAGAACCCGGCCGCGGGCAAAGGCCCGAGGCAGTCCTGAAGGCAGCGGGCGTCGTGGTGGGGCTGGGCAAAGAGTCGGGAGCCTCGGCCGTTGCAGGTGAAGATCAGGGCTCCAGCCGGCCGGCCCACCGACGGGGAGCCGCAGAGCATCTCCCGCAGGTCTTCGTCGGCGCTGCCGGCGTCGCGGACATGAAACTGCACCGTCTGGCCCGTGCGGACGAGGTCGCCCACCGCGATCACGCCCGCATCGGGATCGGCGCCGAGCACGTTTCTTACCAGGAAGTCGCCCCTGCCGAAGCTGTCGCGGTATTCGCTCGCCGCCCGGCCGACGTGGAGCGACGTGCGGATCAGTTGGCGGTCGACGGCGTCGACGGCCTGAAAGGTCTCCCGCAGCCGCTCGAAGGCCGGTCGGCCTCCGAGTTCGACGATCATGTTCTCTTCGGCGCGGGTGATCACCATCGGCCGGCCGACGGGGCGGCAGCCCTGCGACACCACCGGCCGCACCCGCACCCCGCCGCCCACCACCACTCCGATCCCGCCGGAGTCATACGTTCGCGAGCCGACCGCAAGCGTGTTGGATCCGGGCTCGTTGCCGCCGCTCGCCATCCCGCCCACGATCGGCACACCCGGATGCTCCTCCTCCACTCGGCGGATGAAGGCGTCGACCGGAAACGAGAACGGGTCGGCGATCAGCAGGAGCGTGGCGTTGGCCGGCCATTCGCCCGAGAGCCGCTCCGGCCAGCCGGCAAACATGCCACCGTCGGGTGTCTGGGCGTAGTCGAGCGAAAGCGGCTCAATCCAGCCGCCCGGCAGGCTGGCGAGCCAGACGGCCACGGCCGGCCCCGACTCATGCTCCATGCCGCCGGCCACGATGCCCTCGGCGGTGGTGCCGAGCACGTGCCGCGCCGGCACGAGGTCTCCGAGGAGTTCGAAGGCCGGGCGGATCGCCGGGCCGTAGGCGGCCGAGACGAACACGAAGGCGAGGTCGGCCCCGGGAGACGGCTGGCCCGTGGCGGGGCCGGCCGAGGCCAGGTCGGCGACGGCGGCGTCGATCGCTGCCCGCAGCGCCACGTCCAGCCGAGGATCGGCGGAGCTGCCGCTGCCGCAGCGGATGGTCGCGGAGGCCGCCTCCCCCTGCCCGGTCATCACGTCACGATCTCCGCGAACGACTCGATCGGCTGATGCTCGTAGATTCCGCCCGCATCGCGATTGCCCGGCCGCACCGCCAGCGCCGTCGCCATCCCGGCGCTCCGGGCCGCATCGAGCTCCGCGCCGATGTCGCTTACGAACAGGATCTGCCGCGGCTCGAAGCCCATGTCGGCCGCGATGGCGGCGTAGCTGGCCGGCTCTCGCTTGGGGCCGGTCGTGGTGTCGTAATGACCGCGAAGGAACGGAGAGAGATCGCCGGCGGCCGTGTGGGCGAAAAACAGCCGCTGGGCTTCGATCGAGCCCGATGAATAGATCCTCACGTCGAGACCGGAATCGGCCCACAGGGCGAGGGCCGGCGCGACGTCGTCGAAGACATGGGCCACGATCCGCCCCGATTCGAAGCCGCTCCGCCAGATCATGCCCTGGAGAGCCTTGAGCGCCGTGTCTTTCACGTCACGGTTCATCAGATCGATCGCCGCGAGGGCCGCCCGCGTGGGATCGGCCGCGATCTCCTCCGGCGTCTGGGGACTGCCTGCAGTCGCGGTGATGGCGGCGGCGAGGGCGAGCACGGCAGCGTCGTCGGCATGGGCGGCCAGAAAGCTCCCCGCCTGCTCCTTCGCGTCGGCGAACAGCACGTCGTACACAAACGCGATGCTCGAGGTGGTGCCCTCCACGTCGAGCAGGATGCCCCGGCCGTCGAAGACGATCACGAGGCGGCCTTTCCGGCGGCCGAGGGAATCCAGGTGGGGCCGAAGCAGAGCGGCTCATACCCCGCATGCACGCCGTCGGTGACGTAGTGGGGAGTCCAGCCGGCCGTGTCTTGGAAGAGGCGGATCGCCCGAATCCGCCGGTCGCCGCAGAGGTCGAACCAGTGGCGGGTGCCCAGCGGCACGCTGATCAGATCGCCTGCCCAGACCTCGATCGCAAACACCGGCTTGTCGCCGGGGTTGATGTGGAACACGCCGTGGCCCTGAAGGATGAACCGCACCTCGTCTTCGGTGTGGGTGTGTTCCTGGTTGAACTTCGCGAGCATCGCGTCGAGGTTGGGCGTGTCGGGATAGACATCGATCACGTCGGCCGTGACGAAGCCCCCTTCCCGCTTGAGTTGCTCGATCTCCGGCGCATAGGCCGCGAGCACCGCCTCGGCCGGCGCCGTGGGATCGACCCGGTCTTCCAGCGGCCAGACGTCGTACCGCAGGCCGGCGGCCTTGAGGAATTCCTTGATCTCGGCGGGGTCGGTGATGCGCCGGGCTTCAGCCGGGATGGTGACGATTGCCATGCTGGTCTCCGAAACTCGAGAGCGGGGGTTGGGGTGGAAAGCGAGGGAGTCGGGCATCGCCCCCGGCGTCGGCCGAGGATTCACGCGGAAGGCGAGGCGGCTGGGAGCGTGCGGGCCCGGGCCGTGCATTCGAACAGAAACTCGAAGATCTCGATCTGCCGCCTGGCGTCGGCGAGGGTTGCCCCCCAGGTGTAAAGGCCGTGGCCTGCGATCAGAAAGCCATGCACCGGCGGCCGTCCCGGGGCGGAGAAGTTGAGGCCGGCAAACCGGCTCTGGATCGCCGCCGAGAGTTCCGCCATGTCCTGCGTGTTGGCGAAGATCGGCACCTCTTCGGACGTGTCGTGGGTGGTGATCCCGTCGAGGCCCTTGAGCATCTCATAGCCCGCGATCCTGAGGCTGCCGGCCGCGGCATCGGCCCGCGAGAGCAGCGTGCCCCAGACGGAGTGGGTGTGGAGCACCGCCCCCACGGAGGGCACAAGCTTGGCGATCGTGCAGTGGAGGAGCGTCTCGGCCGAACTTCGCCGCCCGGAGCCGTCGCAGACGAGGCCGGCGGCGTCGACGCGAACGAAATCATCCCGGCTGAGGGCCGACTTATCTTTGCCGCTGGCGGTGACGAGGAGTTCCAGCGGGTCGCGGGAGGCGATCACGCTGTAGTTGCTGCTCGTGCCCAGCGACCAGCCCCGCTGATGGAATTCCCGGCCGATGGCCCGGAGAGCGTCGATGGCGTCGGCGGCGGGCGGCGGAGTAGGCGGCATCCCTGAGAATCTACGAAAGCCGGTCGGGCCCCTGCAATGAGCCGGCCGGGCGCGGCTCAGAGATAGGGACTGAACAGCCTGGCGATGCCGTCCCGCAGCCTCACCGGCAGGCTTCGGCCGTCGACCTCGGCGAGCGTCTGCCGCCGGCTGCGGGCAACCACGTCGGCGATTCGGCGGTCGAGCCGGGCCGCGAGATCCCGGTCGTAGGTTTCGACGTTGAACTCAAAATTGAGCCGCATCGACCGGTCGTCCCAGTTGCCGCTGCCGAACATCGCCCAGCTGCCGTCGACCACCATCAGTTTCGTGTGGTCGAAGGGGGGAGGCGAGAGCCAGACATTGCAGCCGCGGCCGAGCACCTGCCAAAGCATCGCGGTCGAGGCCCATCCCACGAGCGCGAGGTTGTTCTGCTCCGGGAGCACGAGATCGACCTGCACGCCCCGCATCGCCGCCACGTCGAGGGCCTGGCAGACGGCGTCATCGGGGAGGAAGTAGGGAGTCATCACCCGGACCGACCGCTGGGCGGCCGCCACCGCGGCGGCCAGCACGAGCTTGATCCGCCCGATGTCGGGGTCGTCGGGGCCGAACCGGATGCCGCGGGCCAGCGAGGCCCCGGCCGGAGTCAGATCGGGCTGCCAGGCCGGTCCGGCAAGCGTCTCCTCGGCCGCGAAGGCCCAATCTTCCGTGAATACCTCCAGCAGATGGGCCACGATCGGCCCTTGGAGCCGGAAGTGGAGATCTCGCACCGGGTGGCGGGGCTTGTGGGCCAGCCAGCAGCCGTCGCGGATGTTGAGGCCGCCGGTGAATCCCACCCGCCCGTCGACCACCATGATCTTGCGATGGTTTCGCAGGTTTGCATACGGGAAGTAGATCGGCACGCTTGTGGGGAGGAATCGCTCCGTCCGCACGCCGCGGGCCGCCAGCAGGCCGGTGATCGAGGGAAACGAGTAGCTGCTGCCGATGCCGTCGATCAGCACCCGCACCGCGACGCCGCGGGCCGCCGCTCGACCGAGTGCATCAGCAAAGGTCCGGCCCGTGGGGTCGTTATCGAAGATGTAGGAGGCGATCGCGATGCTGCGGTCGGCCGCGTCGATCGCGGCCAGCATGGCCGGGTAGGCCTCGTCGCCGCCGTCGAGCGGTTCGATCGCGTTGCCGTCGAGCAACGGGCGGGATGTCACGCGGCCCACGAGGGTGGCCAGAGCCCGCAGCGGGGCCTGGTCGGGGCCAAGAGCGGCCTGGAGCCGCCCGGTGTCGGGCACGGCCGTGCGGGTCTCCAGGGCGGTGCGGGCGATGCCGGCCCGCAGTTGGCTGGCCCGCGACCGGATCCGGTTCACCCCCAGCAGGAAATAGGCAACGGCGCCGAATACCGGCGAGAGCCAAATCAGGCCCACCCAGCCGATCGTCGACCGGGTGTCCCGCTTGACGAGGATCGCGTGGGCCGAGGCGACGACCGACAGCCCGACGATGCTCCAGGCCAGCAGGTGTGGCCAGAGGGTCAGCCACAGCGACCAGGCATCACGGAGCAGCGCTTCCATAGAAGGAAGGCTAGCACGACGGGGACTCGCAGGATTCCCAGAAACGGTGAAAACCGGGTTGGCCGGCGGTTGGCGGGTGGGGGCCGGTAGCCATCTCGCGCGGGCCGAGTTCGCTTGCGCCCCCTCTCTGGTGGTGGCGCAAATCGCCCCAGCGCTGGAGCGATTCGCTCCACCCCTCCCGGCCAAGTGGAGCGAATCGCTCCACCCTGGCTCCGGCTGCCCGCCACGGCCCGAACCGGCTCGGGTGGGATTGAGCCTTGTTTTTTCGATGAAAACGCCTTTTTTGGGAAAAAAACTCAAAACCGGCGATTTCCGGCACGCGGATTGCAATCTCTTTCTGGCGTCGGGGCAGTCAGGAATGGCTGGTTCGGCGGAGGCGGGATCGCCTGCCTCCCGAATCGTCATTCGTTCCGACAGACATTCACAACGAAGGAGTTCGCTCATGAAGAATCTGCTTTCCACCACCGGCTGGACCAGCCTTGTCGCTTTCGCCCTCTCCACCGCGGCTGTCGCGGGTGATCAGGATTTCTCGCTGCTCGCCAACGCCAGTTGGGAGTCGTTTGTCGCCGGTGGCCAGCCCGCCACCCTGGCTTGGTCTGGTGAAGACGAGACGCTCGTGGTGGCCGAAGACATGCTCGGCAACGCCCGGCAGATCGCCCAGTCCGACGAAGACGTCAACATCGAGATCGTGACCGCTCTGCCCGCCCCTGAGCCGCCGGCCCTCGTGCTCGCCGGAATGGCCTTCGGTGGAGTTCTCTGCGGTCGGTCGCTGCTCGTGCGGCGTCGGAAGCAGTCCTGAATTGTCGTGGTCCGAATTCGGCGTGCGGATTCGGCTTTCGTCCAAACTCCAACTGATCCCTGATCACGAAGCCTTCGCTCGTGAGGAGACCATCATGGTGACCAAGACCAGTCTCGACCTGTT
>JBJOHE010000416.1:0-6394 GCA_046047895.1 Planctomycetota bacterium
GGTCGCGACATCAAAGCCAATCGTACCGCCGGCGAGAATCAGGCTGCCCGAGACCGACCCGGAGCCGGTCTGGCCGGCGTCGTTCAGTTGCATGGTCTGGCCGGAATACCAGTAAAGCCCGCCAGCCTGGCTGATGGTGCCGCCAGCCAGGTTCAAGCTGGCTGTGGGCGAAGGCGACGAGCTGAATCCGAGCGCGAGCGTTCCCCCCGTGACGGCGAGCGGGCCCTCAAAGGTGTTGAAGCCTTCCAGTGAGAGCGTGCCCGCCCCGGCTTTTGTCAGGCCGCCTGCCCCCGTGATCGAGGCTGCGACGCCGGCGTCGAAGCCATTCGTGTCGATCGTGCCGCCCCCGGCTCCCAACACGAAATTCACGTTTGTCGTGAGTTGCGGAACTGAAGCCGTCAGGCCGATTCGGCCGCCTCCTGAAAGCGTCAACCGGCCGAACCCGGTGGTCGGGAGTGTCGTCTGCTCGAATCCGGCGTTGGTGATGAGCGTGCCGCCGTTGATCGTCAGCAGTGCCTGGCCGATGTTCGAATTGGCTCCGTTGAGCAGGATCGGCGAGCCGCCCGAGTAGGTGAAGGTCGAGCCGTTGGTCACGTTCATTCGCCCGGTGTAGCCGCCTTGGGCGGCGATCGCGAATCCTCCCGACTGCGTCCAACTGGCGCCGTCGGTCAGGTTGAGCGTGCCAGGTCGGCCCACCAGCAGCGGCCCGGTGTTGGTCACCGTTCCTGCCACATTGAAGGTCTGCGTGGCATTGCCTGCAGGGACAGTATTCCCGATCTGGATACCAGCCCCGCCCACGGTCAGCGAGCCTGTCGAAGTGAGGTTGACGTTGGTCGTGTTCGAGGAAACTGGGTTGATCGCGAATCCACCCGAGAGCAGCGTGGTGCCGGAGAGGGTGAGACTGCCTGTGCCGCTGAAATTGCGAAGTTCAAGGGACCGGGCACCACCAGCTTCACCGATGTTGCCAGAGATCGTGCCGCTCGAACCGGAAACACCGATTCTCGCGTCTCCTACGAGCGTGATATCGCCCCCGATGTCCGCGTCGCCCTGAAGCCGGATTGCTCCAAGTTCCCCGGAGGTCTCCGTCCAGCCGTTGCCGGCGATCGTGAAATCGTTGAGATAGGTGCCGGCCGTCTCCAGAAACACTCCCCCGCCAGACTGCACCGCCACCGGCGCCGCGGCGATATCGGAAGCCGCATTGACCCGGAGGCGAGCGCCCGGTTCCACGATCACGTCGCCGGCAAAATTGGAGTTGTCGCCCGAGATCACGTAGCTCGATTGGCTGGTGACGCCCAGGCCGCGGAACGCAAGCGTGCCGCCGCCAGTGATCGCATTCGGCACGTCGATCGACTGGTCGCCTCGCAGCCAACGGACCGTGCCGCCCGCAGCTACTGAGATGCCGCCGGCCACGGATCCGGTCGTGCCGCCGATGCCGATTCCGAGCGTGCCAGCTGCGACGGTGGTGTCACCGGTGTAACCGTTGTCGGCAGCCAGGAGGAGGCTGCCAGAGCCTGCCTTTGTCAGCCCGAAGCTATCGCCCGCCATCGCCCCGGCGAGCGTCAGGTCGGCGATGGTGGTGACCGTGCGGTCACCCGTGAGCGTTCCGGCTCCTTCGAAAACCAGCCCACCAGTGGCGGCCGCCTCACCGAAGACGGCGTCGCCCGTCAGAACGAGCCCGCCGGCAATGGTCCGGACATCCCCGCCATCGGCCGTCAGCGTGCCGCCGCTGATCGTCAGGCTTCCGGTGCCGAGTGCGGCCTCGCTGGCGAGCACCAGGCGGCCCGCCGCAAGGTTCGTCCCACCGGTGTAGGAATTGGCCGTGCCAAGCGTGAGCGAACCTGTGCCGCTCTTGGTGAGTGCCGTCGCCCCGGCCAGCGTGCCCGTCCCCCCGAGCACATAGTCGCGACCGCTGTTGTCGAACACCACGGCCCCGGGAATGATCGTGCCTTCCATCTGCGGGTTCGCCGCCGCCGCCGTGTCGTCGAACCGCACGCTGTCGAGAGAGTAGAAACGGTCAGGCTGGCTGGTGCCGGCGTTCGTGAAACTCACCGCCCCCGCGACATCCCAGACGGGATTGGTGCCCGTCCAGACGAGGTCTGCCGATTCCGACGTCACGATCACGTCGAGGGACTTGGCCGCCGCATCGACCACGGGTAGAAACGTGGACCGGGTAGGCGACTCGAAGCCGACCGTGACGTTCTCGGCACCGGTGAGTTGATTGCCTGCGGTGACGAGTCGATAGGTGCCGCTGGCCAGCGTGCCGGTGAGCGAGCGCAACGTGACGGACGTGCCCGGGCTGAAAACCGCATCGCCCGTAGTTGTCAGCGTCTGGTTATCGGCGGATGCAGGCCCGGAGCCAAGCCCCAGCCAGAGCGATCCGGCGGTCTGCGTGTAACCAGCCACGCTCCCGGCCACGCCGAGCCCGCCAGCAGTGACGGTGATGTTCGCCGCCGGTGCGACGCTGCCCGTCAGCAGCAGTGTGCCGGGGCCGTCCTTCACAATTCCCATCCCAGCACCTGGAGCGACCGCCAGGCTGCCGGCATACTCGCCGCTCGTGGTTTGGTTGATCGTGAGCACCGTGCCCGCCCCGCCGGCCACGACACTGCCGCCCGATCCTGTCAGGCCGCCGATCGTCAGGGCGGCGTCGGCAAGGGAGACAGTACCGCCGTTGACGACGAAGCTTCCGCTCTGACTCGCGTCGACCGCCAGTTCGCCGCCGCTGACCTCGATGACTCCACCGAGGCCCCCAAGCAGCCTCGTCACGCCATTTTCGACGATGAGTCGCCCGGTGAAGGCATCACTCGCGCCGGCGAGAGAGATCGTTTGACCGCCATTTCGTCGGATCGTGCCGCTTCCGGTCCAGGCGCCGGCAAACCGTGTGGGGTTGTTGTTCACCATCGTGAGAGAATGGATTCCATTCCAGGTGATCGGCGAATCGATCGTGTTTTCGCTGCCATTCCCTCCACCACCGGCGGCAAGCGTGGAGGTGCCGTTGAGCTCGATCGGCCGTGTCACACTCATCGTGCCGGAGTTCTTCGAGATGAACAGGCTGGCGGAATCGTTGACGACGATCCGGCCGGTGCCCCCGACGGTCATGAGCGAACTGAAGCCGGCATTGATCTTGAGGGCTCCCTCATTCACGACGATGTCACCGGCCCCGTCGACCGTCGTCGCCGCCATCACCAGCTGGCCGCTGCCCGTTTTGGTGAGCGTGGCGTCAACCTGGAGCGAACCGAGCACCCCAGATCCCGCGCCGCGAACGAACACGCCACGATCCGTGTTGACGGCACCAATTTGGCCTCCGATGTTCCAGGTCTGTTCCACCGGCACCGAATAACTGCCGATCAGTGACAGCCGGACTGCATCGAGGGGCCCCGTGGCGGCGAGCCCCCCAGCCATTGTCATGGAGTTGACACCGGTCTGCACCGTGAAGTTCGAGTTACGGCCGCCGGCCGTGCCAAACTGGATGCCGCCGACCGTAACCGACGTGTCGACGTCGAGAGTCGAATTCGTGGTCGAGTCAAGGATGACGATCGATTCCCCTGCCACGGGGACGGCATTGGGATCCCAATTGAACGGATCGCTCCAGAAGCTACTCACGGCGCCGGTCCAGTTGGCCTGGGCGAACACAGCAGTCGGCAGACAGCCGATGGTCATCGCAATCGCTACCGCCAGAAACGAGTCCGCCCCGATTCGGCTCAGCCCGGAAATGCTACGCGCCGGCATTGGATACTCCCCTTCTCTTCGTAAAAAACGTTCTATCGATAAGGTAACGACCAACCTCGCCGAAACGCCGACCCGCGGCGTCTCTCACCCACCCGCTCTGACCCTGATCATTCCGAAGACAGTGCCAGCACGACCAGCTCCATGTCATTGCGAACCTCAACCTCGAGCCCGCTTTCCGCCGGCGTCGCGTATCGCTGGGGCGTGTGCCACGTCTCGCTCGCCGCTCCCGCGGGGCCGGGGCCCGACACGCCCGCCTCGTCAATCTCCACGCCCGCAAGCGAGAGCTTGCTGACGGCTACTTGATGGAGGCCGATCATGGCGCCGTCGCCATCGCTGAACGTGCTTAAACGGAATGTCCCGTCGGCCTCGGTGACCGCCCGACCAGGCACACCGCTGACAGGCTGAAAGAGAACCGCCGCTCCGGAGACGGGCTCGCCGTCAAGGGTCACCACTCCGCTCACAGGCACCGTGGCCGGCCGCCCTGGCCCGCAGCCGACAACAACTGCGGCCACAAAAAAACCGGCCAGGCCGAGGGCGAAGGCTACCCCCCGCCCAGGCGTGAAGCTGAGCTCCCGAGCCAGAGGTTTCGCTTCGGTAGGATTGACGCTACGCCGTCTTCTCATGGCAGCCTCACCGCCTGGCCATCGGCCTTTGCTCCCAGCAGCTGATAAAGACTGTGGTCGATCGACTCAGGAAAAAAATGCACTGACCCGTCTCCGAGCAGAAACAACGCTCCGCCCGGATGCGACGAACGAAAGCCAAGCTCGTAATTCCAATTACATGGACGCTTGCATGGGTTGGCCGCCCCTGGGTTGCAGGTGTCGGTGTTGATCGGCACCAGTGTGCTCGTCAGGCCCTGGCCGCTATTGGATGGCAGCCACCCGCGGTTGTGGTGATTGGAGCACGTCGGCCGCATCTCCCCGAAAAAGATCGTCTTCGACAGACCGTCAGTGATGGTCGCGACCTTGAAGGGAATTCCACGGCGGTTGAACGGCCCGGAATGGAGTTCGGCCTTGCCGTAGAGGGAAGGCGGATACTTCGGAATTTGATAGGCATTCAACGCCATCGCTTCCTGGCAAGAACAGTTCGGGCTGTTGTAATGGGCCGTCGGGCCGCTGCTGGCCGTGTAGTTCGTGGCGGCCGTCTGGGTTGCGGTGTCCACCAGCGGCCGGTCGTCGCTCGGGCAGATCAAGACGGGAATCGACACGCTTCGCACGAGCCTGTTGGTGCCGGGAAACTTCATGTCGTCCACCGCTACAGAAAAGTTGTCGAGGTCGATGGCGTCGAAGATCTGGCCCTCTTCCATCCACGGCAGGACGAGCAGCATGCCGGACCCTCTGCGGCCCTTCGCGTTATTGCCCGTGAAAAAGGAACCGTACGGCAAAACGTTTTTTTTTGCGTTCGTGTAGCCGAGTACGCCGAGCCCCAGTTGACGCAAGTTGCTTGAGCACAGCGACCGCCGAGCAGATTCGCGGGCAGCTTGAACGGCCGGGAGCAAGAGCCCGATCAGAGTGGCGATGATGGCAATCACCACCAACAACTCGACGAGGGTGAAGCCACGTTGAGCACCTCGGAAAAGAGACCCGGGCCGGTTCGAGCAGGAAGCTCGAGATATCCGGTAAAAAGGCATTTCCCCCTCGTTCAATGGCACACACCCCGACCTCTGAACAGGAATATGCCAAAATGGGAAGATGCTGTCAACACATTTCTCGTTTTGGGTACGAGCCGCTTGCCATTTTTTGGAAAGCACTTTCATAAAGCGTTTTCCCATCTTCTTCTCTCGGAAGCCGGCGCTCCGCGGGCTGATTCGGCAAAGCCGATCGCGAAAGCATGTTTGCAGCCTCTTGACGTTTCGCGAAGCGAGGCCGTCACCTGGCTCGAATGGATCCCCAACTGGCTCGCCAGTTGGGCCGTCTGCCCTTGGCGGCTGGAGGAGCCACCGTCGACTTAACTGCCACCTCAAACACTTGTCGCTTCCCGGTCATCATTAGGCTCGTGATAGAACGCCTCCCACAAATGAAGCCCCACCTTATCAAGGCGGGCGAGAACCGGGAGCCAACCCCTCCGATCATGAAGTTTACAACAACCCTATCCGTCACCATCTCGACGCTACTACCCTTCGTCGGCACGCGGGCACAGACTCCCGCCACCCGCCCGAACATCGTCTGGATTCTGCTGGAAGACTGGACCACCGACTTGTCCTGCTACGGGACGAAAGGCATTTCGACTCCTGCCTGCGACCAGTTGGCGGAGGAGGGCATTCGCTACACCCATGCCTTCTGCACCGCCCCGGTATGCTCGACGTCCCGATCGGCGATGATGACCGGATTCCACCAGAATTTCATAGGCGCCAACCAGCACCGCACCGCCGACAAGCGGCCGCTGCCAGAGGGCATCCAGCCCTTGCCCAACCTGCTCCAGCAGGCGGGCTACCACACCTCCCTCTATCTGGCGAGCAAGACGGACGTGAATTTTGAAACCAAACTCGGCTTTGATTCCCAGAAGGGCTGGGACGACCGCAAGGAAGGCCAGCCTTTCTTTTGCCAGATCACTCTCGCGGGCACCCACCGCCCATGGAAACGCGATCCCGAAAACCCGATCGACCCCGCCGACGTCGAACTGCCACCGTACTATGCGGATACTGCCTTCGTTCGCCGCGACTGGGCCA
>JBJOHE010000417.1:0-2919 GCA_046047895.1 Planctomycetota bacterium
ATCGAGCCCGCCCAGCTGATCACGAACGCAAAGATGGAGCCGCCCGTGGCCTGGGGTGTGCTCGCCTATGCCGCTCCCGTGCTCGCCGACACGACCCGCGCCGCCGGCCGCTTCTCCCTCAGGCTCGACGGGGCGCGGCTGCCGGTGGGGGATCCGCGGGCGGGCACGCTCTCGGGCGTGCTCTCGATGCACGAGGTGGTGGTGGGGCCCGGGCCATTGGCGATGAACCTGATCAATTCGCTGCCGATCCAGCTTCCCGCGCCCCCGGCCATCCGTGTGGCGGATGAATCCCATGTGGCCTTCCGTCTGGCCGACCGGCGGGTGTGGCACGAGGGGCTTGAATTTGGCCTGCCGCTGCCCGGCGAGGGCCGCCGGCTCGACATCAACTCCCAGGGCTCCGTCGGGCTCGACGACGAGTCCCTCGACATGAAGCTCGTGCTTCCGATTCCGGGCGATCTCCGGCAGGACAGGCCGCTCTTGGCGGCACTTGCCGGGAAAACGATTTCGGTCGGGGTGGCGGGGCATCTCGGCGATCCCCAGATCGTGTTCGACGGTTCGATCAAGCAGGCGGCTGGTCAAGTGGCCGCCGACCTGATCGATCGGATCCGAAACGGTGCAACCGCAGGGCCGGGGCCCCAGCCGCAGCCAGGGGGTGCCGCGGAGGCGGGCATCCCGCCGGCGGCTCCGGTTCCCAATCCTCCAACTGCTGGCGGTCAGCCGCCCGTCGTCGACGGGGCCGCGCCATCGACGGCCGACACGATCGTCGACATCGTGGGCGGTGTGCTCGACGAAGTCGCCCGACGGCGGGCCGAGCGGGAAGCCAATGGCGAACTGCCGCCGCCGCGTCGGGGTCGGCTGCGGGAGCGGCTGCAGCGGCCTGGGCTTCCGCAACAGCGCCGCCAGTCGCAGCCGCCGCTCGTGCCTGTGCAGCCTCCGGCAGTTCCTTCGCCGCCCGTGCCGCAGCCGCCAACCGAGTGAATCTGCCGTTTGGAACACGAAAAAACCGGGCCCTCCTTGCGGAAGGCCCGGTTGTTTCAGCGTCGAATCGCTGTCCCCGCAGCCCATTTAGGATGCGGGAACGGGCGAATCTCAGGTGCTGGCCGGCTCGGCCGGAGCGGCCGGAGCTTCGGTCGGGGCGGCTTCGGAGGCGGGCTCCGAGATGATCACGCCTTCGCCACCGCAGTTGCCATCGGGGCAGCCGCCGGAGACGACCTCGCCACCGCAGCTCGAGCAGCCCTCGACCACGACCTCGCCGCCGCAGCTCGAGCAGCCTTCCGACACGACCTCGCCGCAGCCGCCGCAGCTGCCGCAATCCGAGGCCACTTCGCCGCAGCCGCAATCCGCAGCGACCGGCTCGCAGGCACCGCACTCGGCGGCAACTGCTTCACCATGGCAACGATGCTTCCGGCCGAAGAGGCCGTGGCACTTCTCGCGGCCGTGGCAGCGGTGGTGACGGGCAAACAGACCGCCGTGGCACCGACGGCCATGGCAGCCGTGACCGGCGACCGCGCCGGAGTCACCGCCGACGAGGGCGATGGCGACCAGCGCGAAGAACATCGCGAGCGAAAAACCGAGAAACCGCTTCATCAGAAACCTCCAACAGGGGGAAATCCGAACGCAGCCGTTGCGTCCACTAAGCCGTCACGAATGAAACCTCGATCCGGGACGGCCACCGGACCGCAGCAACCGAATGTTTCACGAGCCGCCGCCGCCAAGCCTTCCCACGCCCTCGTGTGAAACCACGCAGGCTGGGAGGGTTTTGCCGACGGTGGCAAACTCGCGGTAAGGCTATCAGTTGGTACCCCCCTGTCAAGAAACCTGGGGAAAATGGGTCGAGAATGCCGATTTCGTGAGGTTTTTGGGCGGCCGGGCGGCAGTGCCCGGTTTTCCCTGCGAGCGGTGGGGGCTTTTCTTCCCACCAGGCCCGACCAGCGACTGCTCGTGCCGGACCTATTTGCCATACTCGTGCCATGCTCAATCAAGCAGTTTGGCGACAGGCCTGGGGCGATCAGAAGCTTTTGCTCGCGGCCCTGGCGGCTCTCTGGGCCGTCTTTCCCTGGATCTACATCTGGCTCCAATCCCAGGTGCCGATGGGCGATTTCCAGCTCTTGCTGCGGCTGATTCCCGAAGACTGGCAGAAGCTCTCCGGGGTGCCGATCGCGGAAGTCGCCACGACCGCGGGGCGGGTGGCCCTGGCCTTCGTGGATCCGGTGGTGATTCTCGGGGCGACGGTCTGGGGCGTGACCCGCGGCAGCGACATCGTGTCGGGGCCGCTTGAGCGGGGCACGATGGAGATGGTGCTCGCGGCTCCCGTGCGGCGGATGGCCGTCTACGCCACCCACGCTGCCGCCACAATCCTGGGCGCCGCCCTCCTCTGCCTCATCCTTTACACCGGCATCTGGACGGCCATTTCCTGGGGACCGTGGGCGGGCCAGGTGGAGGCCAGCCGATTTGCCCCGGCTGTCGGCAACACCTTCGGGCTCATGGTCTGCATGGCCGGAGTGGCTGGGCTCTTCTCGGCGGTGGGCAGCCACCGGTCGCATACGATCGGGGTGATGTGCGGCTTCTATGTGATCTCGCTGCTGGCGAAGCTCGTCGGCCGGATGAGCGAGAGCCTTGCCTGGGTGGGCTGGCTTTCCGTCTTCGGGGCCTACGAGCCGCAACGGCTGGTGGCCGGCACGGCGGAATCGTGGTGGATTCTGGCTCGCTACGATGCCCTGCTCGTGGGCGTGGGCCTGGCAGCCTACGCCGCAGGAGCCGTGATCTTCGCCCGCCGCGATCTGCCCGCCCCGCTGTAGCGACCGGACTCGAGGGCTCGTGTGGCCCTCTCGGGGGTGGTGCCGCATACTATTGAAGAACGTCTGGCGACCAGGGCCTTCCCTTCCGCCCGGCGTTTTTCCCGGGAGGTTGTCTCGTGAT
>JBJOHE010000418.1:0-3543 GCA_046047895.1 Planctomycetota bacterium
GCCGTGGGGACTCACCGACAATTCGGCGATCGGGGAGCGCAACGCCGAATCCTGGGGCATCAGCGGCATGGCGAGCGTGCCCCTTTTCAATCGCAATCAGGGCAATATCCGCCGCGCACAACTGAGCCGACAGCAGACCAGTCTGGAGTGGGCCCAGCTGCAGCGGCAGGTCGAGGGAGAGGTTCGGCAGGCCTACCGCGACTTTGAAGTGGCGGTCGAGAAGTCGCGGCGGCTTGAAATGACGATCATCCCGAGGGTTCGCAGCATCCGCGACAAGACTCTCGAGCAGCTGCGTGGCGGCCGGATCGATCTGCTTGCGTACATCCAGACCCAGCGGGAGTATGCCGACATCGTCAGGCAATTCCGCGACGCACTGATCGACGTGCGTCTGGCGGCGCTGCGGATCAACACCGTCACCGGTGTGCGGATCGTGTACTGACCCGCCTGCCGGCAATCGGCAGCGTGATTTGGGTGTGGCACTCCGAGCGGAGGGGCGGCCGGCCCAAACGCGAGCGGCGGGGATTGACCACGCCGCCGGCGAGGCATAAATTATGATCGCGTCACGGGGGTCAGGTCGTCTGCATCCAGCCGCGTGTGAGTGCCCCCGTTCGGGGCCAGCGGTTCCAGGAGCAACAACCATGCACGTATCGGTTTCCTGGGCTGGTGGACGTTCCCACGATTCTGGAAACCGTCGCCTGAACCTCGGTTTTACGCTCGTCGAGCTGCTCGTGGTCATCGCGATCATTGCCACCCTGATCGGTCTGTTGTTGCCGGCGGTGCAGAGCGCGCGGGAGGCTGCCCGGCGGATGAAGTGTGCGGGCAACCTCAAGCAACTCGGGCTGGCGATCCACAATCATGAGTCGGCCCGGCGGCGATTCCCACCCGGCTCACAGGGACGGGTTCCGCTCACCGGAGAGTATCCGGCCAGCGGAGGCAAGCCCCGGCAGCCATTCATTCCTCACATTCTGCCCTACATCGAGGAGGTCGGGATTTACTCCCAGTACGACCTCACCCAGAACTTCAACGCAGCTGTCAACGCCCGGGCCGTCGCCCAGCAGTTGGGCTTCATGCAGTGCCCCTCCGACCTGCTCCAGGGCCCTTGGGCACCGGTGGGTGATTTCAAGGGAAACTACGGCCTCAACTGGGGTCGGTGGAACTTCATCGATCAGGGGGGGCCCGCGTCGAATCCGGCGCCGCTGAACATCACCCATGACCGCGGTCAGGCTCCCTTCTATGTGGACTACGGGGCGACGATCGGCCGCATCTCCGATGGCACCTCGAAGACGCTGGCGATGATGGAGATGCTCCAGACGCCCCGCGACCATTCCGGCCAGACGGTCGATCGCCGTGGCCGTGTGTGGAACGACGACACTGGCTGCTATCAGATTTCGACGCGGCTTACGCCCAACAGCCGTTCCCCGGACTACGGCCAGTGCATCGACGACGCTACCAGTGGCTGGCCTTGCACACGCGACACCTCGTCGGCCAACGCGCCGCAGTGGTTCATGGGCAGCCGGAGCCGTCACCCCGGTGGCGTGCATGCGGTGTTCTGCGACGGGAGCGTGAGCTACGTCAACGACTCGATCGATCTCGCGGCCTGGGCGGCGGCGAGCGGTCAGGCCGACGGCGAACTGGCGGCCGGAGTCAATTGATGTTCCAGGCCATCCAACGGGGGCAGTCTTCACCGCGATCGCTCCGTGGTTCATGGATTCTGCGGTCGGGTGCCATCTTGGTCGCCGCGTCTCTCGTTGCCGGCGGCTGCCGCGACCCAGGGCCGACCCGGGGAGCCGTGGAGGGAAGGGTGAGCCTTGGAGGACAGGAGCTTCCGGAGGGCGTCATCCGCTTTTTCCCCCTCGGGGACGGCATCGGCAGCGATGGCCCGATCGCAGCCGGCCGCTATGCGATCCCGGCCGACCGCGGCCTGTCGCGAGGAACCTATCGCGTCGAGATCTCGGCCTTGAAGGCGACCGGCCGTCGGGTTCCGGATCTCGATGCCGGGCCCGGCGACATGAAGGACGAGGTCATCGAGACCGTGCCCGCCCGGTACAACCGCGACTCGGAACTCCGGGTCGAATTCGATCCGGGCGCCATTCAGTCGCACGACTTCCAACTCACAGGCTCGCAATGATGGGCGCCACACGGATCTCTGCTGCGGCTGGCTCGCTCCGGCGATTGCTCCGTGCCTGCCTCGCATTGTGTTTGGGCATGGCGCAGGCGGTCGCCGGGGAGCGAGCCGGGCCTCCGCCAAACATCGTGCTGATCGTTGCCGATGATCTCGGCTACGGGGGCCTGGGCTGCTACGGCCAGCGGCTCGTGAAGACGCCACACATTGACGCGCTTGCCCGGGAGGGCCTGCGTTTCACCGACTTCTACGCGGGCAGTTGCATGTGCGCGCCGTCTCGCAGCGTGCTCATGACCGGTCAGCACACCGGCCACACGCGGGTGCGGGCAAACGATCCCCGCCAGACGCTCGCGGCCGACGATGTCACGCTCGCGACCATCCTGAGCGGTGCGGGCTACGCGTGCGGGGGCTTTGGGAAATGGGGGCTCGGCACCGTCGAGACTCCAGGTGCCCCGGCCAAGCATGGATTCCGCGAGTGGACGGGCTTCATCGATCAGAGCCGGGCCCACTTTCACTATCAGGACTGGCTCTGGCAGGGAGGAGACAAGGTTCCCTTGGCCGGCAACGATCTCGCCGCCGGTCGTCGCACCACCTATGCCGCCGACGTGATCCACGCGGCCGCGCTCGAGTTCATCCGCGAGAATCGCTCCGGGCCATTCTTCTGCCTGCTCGCCTCCACCATTCCCCATGCCGAACTGCTCGTCCCGGAGGATTCCCTGGCCGAATACGACGGCCAGTTTCCCGAGACGCCCTATGTGGGCGACCACTACGCGAGCAACCCAAAGCCGCGGGCCACGTACGCCGGGATGGTGACCCGCTTCGACCGCGACGTGGGTCGGCTCGTGACCCTGCTCGACGAACTCGGGATTGCCGAAAACACGGTTGTCTTCTTCACGAGCGACAACGGGCCGATCAATGCCGGTGGGGCCGACCCCGCATTCTTCCGCAACGCCGGCCCGCTCCGGGGCCTCAAGTTTTCACTGTACGAGGGCGGGTTGCGGGTGCCGATGATCGCCCGCTGGCCTGGGCGGATCGCAGCGGGCGGAGTGACGCACCACATCGGCGGCTTTGAGGATCTGCTGCCCACCTGCTGCGAGCTTGCCGGAGCGGCCACTCCAGCCGGGATTGACGGCGTGTCGCTCGTTCCCACGCTCCTCGGAGAGCCGGGCCAGGTGCAACGACCGTTTTGCTACTGGGAGGTCGGCGAGCAACCGGCGCTCGCTCAGGCGGCCCGCGTCGGTCCCTGGAAAGCGTTGCGGCCGCGGGCAGGCGCCCCGATTGAACTCTACGATCTGACTGACGACATCGGGGAAGCCAACGACGTCGGCCCTACCCATCCAGCCGTCGTGGCATCAATGGAAGCAATCTTCGCCGATGCCCACGTGGCCCGCGGTGGCCCCTGATCTGCCAGGAATCGTTGA
>JBJOHE010000419.1:0-8355 GCA_046047895.1 Planctomycetota bacterium
AGCCGAAAAGGCCCGCCAGCCCATCGACCGCCCAGCTGGAATAGGGTGTGCCCCGGGGGGCCTGGGTGGTCTTCACGATGTCGAACACCAGCAGTCCACCCAGGAACATCAGCAGCGAGCAGCACACCAGCCCCACGATCTGCCAGACGTTAAACGAGGGCTCTGCCGCCAGGTCGAGATCGTCGAAGCCGGGGCCGCCCCCCGGGATGCTTCCCGAGGCTCCGTCGAAGGAGGTGCTCGAGGCATCATCCATCGCGGAGGTGAAGAAGCTCGAGTCGCCGCTCTCGTCGGGGGCGACGACCACCGAGCCCTCGTCGTCGAGGCCGGCGGCGTCGCCGCCCAGGTCGAAGGCCTCGCCGCCGATGCCGCTGCCTCCGAAGGCGTCGATGCCCGATCCGATCGCCCCGCCGCCGGCGTCGAGGTCGATGCCGGAGACCTCGAGCACGTCCTTCTCGAGCGAAAGGCCGCTGTCGATCGCCCCCGAAATGCCGCTCGCGGCTCCGCCCGCGGCCGGCCCGCCGCTGAGGTCCGAGAGATCGATGTCGAGCCCGCCTGAACCGACCGCCCCGCTGCCCGCCCCGACGGCTGATGCTTCACCGAGGTCGAGTTCGATCGTGCCGGAGCCGATTGCCAGCCCGGAGTCGGCCGCTCCCGGCTTGTCAGCGGATGCTCCGAGGTCGGCTGCGGAGGCAGCCAGGATCGAGTCGAGACCGAGGTCGTCGACGTCGAAGGTGCCCGAAGGAGGGGCGTCGGCCGCCGCCTCCGGCACCGAGGTCTTCGGGCCGGCGGCGGCGTCGCCAAGATCGTCTCCAAAAATGGAGTCGTCGTCGTCGGTATCGCCAAACACCAGTTCGCCCGGGCCCGATCCCACAGCCGCGCCGCTGTCCGCGGGGGAGAGGTCGAGATCGAGGTCGAGGCCCAGGCCACTCCCCTGCCCCGACCCGCCGGCGGCCAGATCAGCTGCAACCCGCTCGATTTCGTCCACCTTGAACTTGATCGTCGTGCCGTCCCGCATCGGAAAGAGTTCCTTGCGGTCCACGAGCCGGTTCACCTCCTCGACGGCAACGCCGAGGCGAAGGGCAGCTTCTTCAAGCGTGAGGAACTTTCCAGCCATGGCAGATCTTGCAGCCCCGGGTGCGTGGCAGGAGGCAGACCATCCTCCCGACCGTGTCATCGGCGGCCTCGGCCAGCTTATTCTAGCCGCAACCGCCATCGCCGGCATGACCGGGCGAGCCCTTCCAGACCCACCTGGGCCGCCGGGCCGCCCATCAGCGGCGTGGTTCGGTCCGCGGAAGCTGCAGCATTTTTTGGAGCGCGCTGGGCCGTGGCTCCTGGGCGTTAAAGTCGCTCACCATCAGGTCCCAGGAAATGTCGCGGGTGCTGCGAAGCGTGAGCGCGCCGGTCTGGGCGTTGATCTGATAGATCGCGACCCTGCGGCTCTCCTGGTCGACCACGGTCAGCAGGCGGGTGGCCTCGTCAATCGGGCTCTCGGCCACCCAGAGCGGTCCGCTCGGGGCCTGGGCGAGTCGCTCGGCAGCGAGATTGCCGCCCTGCCAGCAGGCGATGGCCAGCGGCACGATGAGCCAGCCGCTGCCCGCCAGCCAGGTGTGTGCGGTCGATCGGGTGGTTCCGTCGGCATTCATGGCAGAAGCTCCCGGCAAGAGAGGGCCACTGGCAGGGAACTCCCGAGCGGCTCGGGGGAACGGTAAAGAGGCCTCGCGGCGGCCTCAAGCCCACTTGCTCGGCCGCCGCATCCTGCCCGGCCTGCCTGGCTTCACCGCCCGCGGCAAGGACGGAGCCGGCGTTTCGCCCTGCGGAATGTTTCTGTTCAATCACCTGGGCAAGCGATACCGATGGAGAAGACACGCCGGCTTGTTCCGCCCGAGGCCGGCAGTCGCATCAACCGACGTTCCGGAGGTTTCCGCCCGTGTCGAAGCTCAATGCTCTCTCCTCGCTCCTGCTGCGTTCGCCGCTGCTCTGGGGCGGAGCGCTCGCCTTCGCGTTCTTCTCGCTGATTCACGGCGGCGTGATCACGGATCCGAATGTGGTGCGGTATCTGGCCGGCCACTGGGTGGAATACGCCGAAGTGACGCTCTTCTGCGTGGGCTTGGCTTCGCTCGTGCTGCGGGCCGGCGATCTTGTCGCCCAGCGGCGGCGGATCGTCACCGAGCCGCTCGGGCCCATTCCCGCGGGCGGCAGCGATCCCGCCGAGGCGGCGGCGCTCGTGGAGCAGGTTCCTCCGGGAGAGGGCTACCTTGCTCGGCGGCTTCGCGAGGCGCTCGACCTGGTCGTGCGGACGGGCTCGGCCGAAGGTCTCGAAGACCATCTCAAGTACTTGGGCGACGTCGATGCCGCCCGGGCGGCTCAGGGCTACGGCCTGGTGCGGTTTATCGTCTGGGCGATTCCGATCATGGGCTTTCTCGGCACCGTGATTGGCATCACGGTCGCGATCGCCAACCTCTCGCCCACGCAGTTGGAGAACATCTCGGGCGTGGTGGCCGGTCTTGGAACCGCATTCGACACCACTGCGACCGCTCTGGCGCTCTCGATGCTGCTGATGTTTCTCCAGTTCGCACTCGACCGCTACGAGCAACAGATTCTGGTTGTCGTCGACGACACCGCCTGGCGGTCGCTGGCCGGGCGATTCCAGTCGGAGGGCGAGACGGCGGGGGCTGCCCTGGCCGTCGCTCGGCTGGGCGAAACGGTCGGCCGCGGTGCAACGCGGCTGCTTGAGTCGCAGGAGCAGGCCTGGCGGTCGCTTGAGCGAACGGCGGCCGCTGCCATCGAGCAGCTGCTGGCCGAGGGCGGAGCCACGCTGCGGGAATCCCTCTCTGCGTCGCTCGACCAGAGCCTGGCCCGCTGGGGCGATTCGCTCGTGCGGGCCCACGACGAGGCGGTGGGACGGCGGGAAGACCGGTGGGCCGCCGCCGCGGAGTCGCTCGCTGCCGCCGTGCAAGGGCTCGAGCGGCATCAGGAGTCGCTCGAGCGGCAGGCTGCCCTGCTCGCCGGAGTGGGCGACGCCACCCGCGATCTCACCGCCTTGGAGCAGTCGCTCGACGCCAATCTTGCCACGCTCACGGCCACCGGTCGGTTTGAAGAGGCGATCACCACCCTCGCTGCCGCAGCCCAGTTGCTCTCGGCCCGGGCCACCGCCCGCACGCTCGACGAGGTCGGGTCCGCCGGCCGGCATGGAAAGGCTGCATGAGCCGACTCCGCGCCCAGTCTGGGCCCACGATCTCGCTGTTCCCGTTCCTCGCCGTGCTCCTGTGCACGATGGGGTCGCTGCTGGTGCTGCTGGTGATCTTCAGCCGCTCGGCCCAGCAGGCCGACACCGCGGCCACGGCGGCCGCGGCTGCCGCCGCGGCCGAGGAGCTGCTGTTGGCCCGCGATGAGCTGGCCTGGCGGATCGAGCAGCTCGACGGGGTGAAGGCCCGCACCGAGGAAGACCTGGCCCGGGTGCGAATGCAGCTGGCAGGCATCGAGCAGGATGCGCGGACGCTCTCCGATGAGTTCGACGCCCTCGAGCAGACGGCCGCCGCCCTCGAGGCCGGGGCGGAGCCCGACGCAGCCGACGAGGAGTCACTCGCGGAACTGGAGCAGCGACTGGCCCAGGCCGAGGCGGAGCTGACCGAGGCGAAAAAGGATGCGGCGGATCGGCCGCCGGCGTATGCGGTCGTGCCCTTCGAGGGCGAGGCGGGCACGCATCGCCGGCCGCTCTACATCGAATGCTGCATCGACGGCGTGTTTCTCCAGCCGGAAGGCATCCGCCTGGGCCCGACGGACTTCGAAGGGCCGCCCGGCCCGGGCAATCCATTGGCCAGCGGGCTGCGGGCGGCGCGGGAGTACATCGCCCAGCGGCCTGGTGAGCTCGGCGAGCCGGCGGCCCAGCCCTATCCGCTCCTGCTCGTTCGGCCTTCGGGGGTGATGGCCTACTACGCCGCGCGGGAATCGCTTCAATCGTGGGGCAGCGACTTCGGCTACCAGTTCGTCGACGAAGACTGGGAGCTCACCTATCCCCCGGCCGATCCCGCCCTGGCCGAGGCGGAAAACCGGGCCGTTGCTGAGGCCCGGCGGCGGCTCGAATGGCTCGCCCAGGTGCGGCCAGCGAAGCGGACTCGTCCGGCCGTGCAGTATCGGGCGGCCACCACCCGCGGTGGCGTGGTGGCCAGCGGAGGGCCCAGCGTGCTCGGTGACCAGTCGCAATGGGATTGGACGGAAGAGCAGGCCGCCGCCGCGACCAGGCCAGGCCGCGGCTTCCGCGCTGGCGATGGTGGCGACGGCACAGGGAACGGCGGCGGTGACGCGATCCTCGGCGCGGGCGGCGGCGGCACTGAGGCAGGCGATCAGTGGGCGCAGGCCGGCGGTGATGGCGGGGGCGGGCCGGGCAGCGGCAGCCTAGGGGATCGATATCGTGGGCCTTCGAAGTTCTACGGTGGGGGCGGTGGCGACGGGGCCGCCGCTGCCGGGGCTGACGGCGAGTATGCAGCCGGCGGGCTCGGGGACGCTTCTGCCGGCGCGATGACCGGCGGAAGTCTGGCGGGTGGTGTTGGCGAACCGGGAGTCGGGGGCGATGCTCCGGCGGGCCACGGCGGTGACGGCGCGGGCGGCGGCGCTGGATCGTCGCCGAGCGGGGAGGATGGAAGCCTCGCGGGCGGCGGCGGTGGATCCGGAGCTGCGGGCTCGGCCGCCGGTGCCGCCGGCGGCGCTGCCGGCGGCTCCGCTGGTCAGTCGGCCAGCCAGTTTGCCGGCCAGGGGGGCGGCGGCGGCAATCTTGGCGTCTCGCTTCCCGGCATGCCCCAGGGTGCTTCAGCTTCGGCAGGCTCGGCCAGTGGCCAGGCCGGCTGCAGTGGTGGATCCTGCTCACTCGCCGGTCGCCGGGGCAGCAACTGGGCCAGCCTCGCCTCGCAAGACCGGCCAATTCCGCTCACCCGTCCGATCCGGCTCGAGTGCTCCGCCAGCGAGTTCCGCATCCTCGGTGCCGGTGGCCGGATCGAACGCCGGGTGAAGATCGACGGCGACACGCTCAACGCCGTCGATCCGCTGGTTCGCGCGGTGCATGCCACAGTCGGGGAATGGGGCATGGCCGGCGACCGCATGTATTGGAAGCCGGAACTCGTGCTCTCGGCCACGGCTGATGGAACAAGCCGGCGCGACGACCTCGAAGCACTCCTGGCCGACAGCGGCCTCGACACCCGCCGCAGCGGCAGTGGCGAGCAGGTCCGTCGGCTCCCGCCCGTCAATCGCACCGGCGGCCTCTACCCCTCTCGCTGATTCCCGGTTCGCGGAGCAAAGCCCGATGCGTCGTTTGCGTGCTGAAGAAGATCGCTCGGCGGGGCAGGATTCCTTTCTCGACGTCGTCACGAACATCGTCGGCATCCTGATCATCCTCGTGATGGTGATCGGGGCCCGGGTGCGTCAGGTGGTGCTCGCACCGCCGGAGCCCGTGCTCACCCCGGAGGTCGAGGCCTTGGCCGCGGAGGTGGAGTCGCTCGGCCAGACACTCGTCTCGACCGAGCGGGAGATCGAGGCCCTCCAGGGCCAGGTCCGCACGCTCGAGGCCGCCGCTGCCGGCGCATCCGACGCCCGGCTCCAGCTTGCCACTGCCGTGGCGGCGGCCAAGGTGGCGGTGGCCGAGCGGAAGGAGGCGGCCGACGAGGCTGCGGTGGCTGCGGCCGAACGATCCGCCCGGCGGCGGAGCCTGGAGGAGCAGATTCAACGGTGCAGCCTCGAGGCCAAGGGCCTTGCCCACGCCGCGGCGACCACCCAGGAGGTGCTCGCCTACCCCACGCCGATCGGCCGCACGGTCAACGGCGAGGAGATCCACTTCCGGCTCGCCGGTGGCCGGGTGGCCTACGTCCCCCTCGACGAACTCTTCGATCTTGCTAAGGCCCACACCCGCCGCAACTCCGACTCGATCACCCAGCTCGCCTCACGGATCGTGTCGGTGGGGCCCGAGCAGGGCTTCGCGCTCGACTATGTGATCGAGGCCAAGGTCGACGCGGCCCGGGGGCAGGTCTTGGTGCGGTCGCGGGAATGGGTGGTGCGGCCGGCCGACGCCAACGTGGGTGAACCGGTGGAGCAGGCCCTCGGCCCCCACTCCCGGTTTCGGCGGGTGCTCTCGGGCGTGAAGCCGGAAACGACCGTGACCCTCTGGTGCTACCCCGATAGCTTCGACGCCTACCGGCAGGTGCGGGCCGAGCTCCACCGTCTCGGCGTGCCGACCGCCGGCCGTCCGCTGCCCGACGGAGCCCCGATCGGCGGCTCGACCGAGGGCAGCAAGAGCGTCGTGCAGTAGCCGATAGTTCCACGCGGCAGGCGGGGCGTGGGTTCAGAGTCGACCCGTGGGTTCAGAGTTGACCCGTGGGTTCAGAGTTGACCCGTGGGTTCAGAGTTGACCCGTGGCCGCAGGCTTGCAGCCTGCGGAATGCGGCTCGCATCTCGAGGTCGCTGCCTGCTGGATTGATCTGGCTTCTCAGCCCAATTCGCCGGGGCGGGGCACGTGCTCGCCGCCAGCGGATTTTGACGTCGCAGGCTCAACTGGTGTGGTGGATCAACTCGGGCAGTCAAAATGCACCGGCGGCTGCGCGCGACCCCGCTCCCAGCTCGCCGAATTCGGCGAGGGTGGGCTGTGGGGGCTGGGCTCAGCCGGCGGCCGCGCGGATACCGGCTTCGCAGGCGGCGGCGAGCTGGTCGAGTTCGGGTTCGCTGATGCACAAGGGAGGCATGATCACGACCGTATCGCCGAGTGGGCGGAGGATCGCGGCGTGGCTGCGGGCGGCCTCGCAGGCGCGACGGCCCCGCTGTTCCTGCCAGGGGTAGCGGCGGCCGGTCGGCTTGTCGGCCACGAGGTCGAGGCCCACCACGAAGCCGCATTGCCGCACGCCGCCCACGTGCTCGAGGCCGGCCAGCCGCGCGGCGTGCTCTGCGAGCCGGGCGATCTTCGGCTGGAGGCGGCCGAGCACGTCGTCGTCGCGGAAGATGTCGAGCGAGGCCAGGCCTACGGCGGCCGCAAGCGGATTCCCGCCGTAGGTGTGACCGTGGTAGAAGGCCCGTTGATCGGCGTGGCTGCCGAGGAAGGCGTCCCAGATGCAGCCGTGGGTGAGCGTGGCGGCCATCGGGAGGTAGCCGGCAGTGAGGCCCTTGGCGAGGCAGAGGAAGTCGGGCACGACCTCTTCCTGCTCGCAGGCAAACATCGTGCCGGTGCGGCCGAAGCCCGTCGCAACCTCGTCGAGGATCAGAAGCACGTCGTGGCTGCGGGTGAGTTCTCGCACGCCCCGGAGGTAGCCCGGAGGCTGGAGCAGGATCCCGCCGGCCATCTGCACGAGCGGCTCCATCACGAGCGCGGCAATCTGATCCCCGTGCTGGTCGAGCACGGCCTCCAGGTGTGCCAAGGATTCCTCGACGGGGGGCACGCGGCCGGTCGCGTCGGGCAGCCCCGGCGGCGGCAGCCGAATCGGCTCGAAGGTGAGCGGGGCGAACATTGCTGTGAACCGGTCGACGCCCCCCACCCCGACCGCCCCGAGGGTGTCGCCGTGGTAGGCCTCATCGATCGCGATGAACCGGGTCTTCTCCGGTTTGGCCGGGGCCGTCTGCCGCCAGAACTGAAAGGCCATCTTGAGGGCCGCCTCGATGGCGGTGGAGCCATCGTCGGAGAAGAAGACCCGGTCGAGCCCGGGCGGGGCGATGCCGGCGAGCCGCTTGGCAAACTCAATCGTGACGGGATTGGAGAGGCCGAGATTCGTGGTGTGGGCCACGCGGCCGGCCTGGGCTGCAAGGGCGGCGTCGAGCCGGGGATGGCGGTGGCCGTGGACGTTGCACCACATGCTTGCCGAGCCGTCGAGGTAGCGGTGGCCGTCGATGTCGACGAGCCAGGCCCCTTCCCCCCGCTCGATCAGGAGCGGCTCGTATTCCCCCATCTGGGTGAAGGCGTGCCAGACGTGGTGGCGATCCCAGTGAAGGAGGGCCTCTCGCGGGGTGGGCATCGGTGTGGCTCGGCGAAGCGGTGGGGCCGCCGTCAGCAGGGTTGTGCAGTTTAGCGAATGTGATCCTATACTCTCACACAACGCTCACGATCATGCGACTCTCAGCCCGCGTCGAATACGCCGCCATCGCCGTGCTCAATCTCGCCTGCCGCGGCGATCGCGACGGGCCTGTGAGCCTGCGGGCGATCTGTGAGGATCAGGGCGTCCCGTCCAGATTTCTCGTGCACATTCTCCTTCAGCTTAAGCGGGCTGGGATCGTGACGAGCACCCGCGGAGCCAGCGGAGGCTATCTCCTCGCCCGGGCCACCGACGAGATCTCGCTCCTCGACATCTACCTGGCGATCGAAGGCCCGGTCGAATGCCCGGCCACCGT
>JBJOHE010000420.1:0-3538 GCA_046047895.1 Planctomycetota bacterium
CCGTGCTCCGCAACGGTCACGACCGGCTCTCCACCTACGGCCTGCTCTCGAACCTCGACCAGCGGGCCGCCGAGAACCTGATGCACCAGCTTCTCGACCAGGAACTCCTCGAGCGAACGGCAGGTGATCGGCCGGTGATCCGGCTCAACGAACGGTCGTGGGAGGTGCTCCGCGGCGGCCGCGAGGTGGTGTTGCTCGAGCCGCAGACCGGCTCCAAGGCCAAGCAGACGAAGGCCGAGGCCGACGACTGGGAGGGCGTGGATCGCGACCTGTTCGAGCGGCTCCGACGGTGGCGGCGACGGATTGCAGAAGCCCGCGGCAAGCCGGCCTGGACGATCCTCGACGACAAGGCCCTCCGCACGATCAGCCGCGAGCGGCCCGCCTCGCTCGCCGCCCTGCTTCGCTGCAAGGGCATCGGCGAGAAACGCCTGGCTGACTTCGGCGACGCGATCCTCGAACTCGTCGCCGGCCGCGAGCCGCCCCCTGTCGACTGAAGCCCGCGACGCGACTTTTGCCGCCCCCGAGCCGGTGACCCGCTATGTCCGGCCAGGCTCGGGCGTCGCCGAACGCTCGCGGAGCACCAGCCGCCAGGCTCGATGCGGGCGGCGGTCGCGGAAGTCTTCGGGGATGGTCTTGGCGGTGATGTCGCGAATCGTGAATCGCTCGCCGAGCCGGTCGGCCGCGAAGTGGAACCGGCGGAAGTTGGTCGAGAAGTAGACGACGCCGCCGGGAGCGAGGTTCGCCGCGACGAGTTCGAGCAACTCCGCGTGGTCTCGCTCCACGTCCCAGGGCTCCTCGCTCTTGGCCGATCGCGAGAAGGTCGGCGGGTCGGCGACGACCAGATCGAAGGGGGCCTCGCCCCGCCGGGCCCGGTGCTCGAGGAAGGCCCGGGCCTCATCCCGCACGACGGCGTGCCGCCGAACGTCGGCAAATCCGTTGGCGTCGAGGTTCCGCCGGGTCCAGTCGAGGTAGGTGTTGGAGAGATCGAGGCTCACGGTTTCCGTCGCGCCGCCCGCGGCGGCATAGACCGAAAAGCTGCCCGTGTAGCAGAACAGGTTGAGCATCCGCTTGCCGGCGGCCTCCTCCCGCACAAGGCCGCGGGTGGGCCGGTGGTCGAGAAACAGGCCGGTGTCGAGATAGTCGGAGAGATTCACCTCGAAGGCGAGGCCCCCCTCGCGAACCGTGATGGTGGCGGCCCGGTCAGCCAGCTTCTCGTATTGGCCGCCCCCCCGCTGCCGGCGGCGGGCCTTGAGAAAGGTTCGCCCTGGAAGCACGCCGAGTTCGGCAGCCGCGGCTTCGACCATGCGGTCCAGCCAGATCTCGTGCTCGATCTCGGTGCGGTCGTGGGGGCGGTCGTATTCGGCCACGTGGAGCCAGCCGGCATACCAATCGATCGCCAGCGGAATCTCGGGGATGTCCTTGTCATACACCCGGAAGGCCTCGATCTCCTGCCGGCGGGCCCACTTGGCGAGATGCTTGAACCGCTTGGCGAGCCGGCGACGGAAGTCCCCCACTTGGGCTGCGAAGTCGCGGCGGCCGGGAGCCGCCACCTCGGCCGGCGGGGCTGCCGGCTGCGGCCGCTCTCGGAGCTCCAGCTCCACAAGCCGGCAGGGAATCGCGGCGTTGGCAAGCGGGATCCGGTGGGCCGGCTTGAGCCCGAGCTGCTTGAGGGCGGGCGTGTCGGCGGCCAGGATCGCCGCCCGCCAGCCCCCGCACCGGGCCACCAGCCAGTCGCCCAGCCGGCGATAGAGCGCCGCCGCCCGCGGCAGCGGCAGCCGCTCACCGTAGGGCGGATTGGTGACGATCAGCCCCGGCTCCTGCGGCGGCACGACCGCCTCGAAATGCTGCTGTTCCACCCTGACCCCCTCGGCCAGCCCGGCCGCCTCGGCGCAGGAGCGGGCGGCGGCGACGGCCCGCGGATCGAGGTCGCTCGCCAGGAACAGGCCGGCGGGCGGCTGCACCCGGGCTTCCATGGCCGCCACAAGCCGCTCGGTGAGCGGGCGGTCGCAATCGCGAAAGCGGAAGAAGCCGTGCCCCTGCCGCCGGGCCCGCCACAGTCCGGGGGCCATGCCCGCGGCGATCGTGGCGGCCTCAATCACGAACGTGCCCGAGCCACACATCGGATCGAGCAGCGGCTCGCCGGTGGTGAGTGACGCGGCGGGCTCCCCCGGCCGCCACCAGCCGGCGAGGGCGAGAATGCCGGCCGCAAGCACCTCCGAGAGCGGCGCCTCGACCTCGCCCGTCCGCCAGCCTCGCTGATGGAGCGAGCGGCCGGCCGCATCGCGAAACAGCGTGGCCACATCGCCCACCAGATGGAGCGCCAGCCGGAGCGTCGCCCCACGGAGGCTCACGCCCGGCCGCTTGCCGCTCGGCGTGCGGAGCTGGTCGACCACCGCATCCTTCACGACCTGGGCCGCATACAGCGAGTGCGATAGAAAACTGTCGTGCACGGCGGCATCGACCCGCAGCGTGTCGGTGGTCCGCAGCTGCTCCCGCCAGTCGACCTCCGCCACGGCCTCGTAGAGCGATTCGGGCGACGTCACGCGAAACCGCCCGAGCGGCTCGAGCACCCGGATCGCGGTGCGGCACTCGAGCACCGCCCGGTAGAGCGTCTCCCGCTCCCGGCCCGGCTCGGCCGAGAACTCGATCGTGCGGCGTCCGACCCGGAGATCGATGGCCCCAAGTGCCGTCAATTCCCGGGCCAAAACCGATTCCAGCCCGCCGAGTGTCCGCGCCGTCAGTCGCGGAGGGGCCGCAGCGTCCGGCGCCGCCAGCGGCCGCGGTTCGGGAGGCGGATCGGGAAAAGGGCACGCAGCCATCGTGCCGCGACTCTACCCTCCGCCGGTCCAAACGGCCATCAACCGCAGGGCTGACGCGGCAGCCGGCTTGCCCGATCGCAGCCACCGGGGGTATCAACCGATCCGCCGGACGGGGCAGCCGCCCCCATTCGGGCAGTCTGTTCCAGGCCACGTGGGTCCGCCATGCCGCGGCTATTCTCTCGCCTTCGCTTTCATCGTGCGGCCCGGGCCCGGCGGCTCGTGCCACGGCAGTTTCGCCGCGACGGCGTGATCTTCGTGCATGTACCGAAGTGCGCAGGCTCGGCGCTGCTCGATGCCTACCTCGGCTACCAGACCGGTCATGTCACGGCGGCGGAATACCGCGACGCGGATCCAACGCTCTTCGACCGGGCGTTTGTGTTCAGCTTTGTGCGAAACCCCCTCGCCCGGTTCATCTCAGCCTACGAGCATGTGCAGACCGACGATCTCTGGGACTACCTGCCGGAGATGCGGCGGGTGATCGACCGCCACGGCCGATCGCTTGAAGAGGTAGCCGAACGACTTCAGCCCGACGCCGAGCTGCTCTCATTGCCCTGGTTCGCCCCCCAGCATTCGTTCCTCGAAATCCGGGGCCGGCTGGCGGTGAACCGCATCTTCAAGACTGAATCATTCGCCGCCGACCTCGAGGTGATCCGAGCGGAGACGGGCCTCCACTTTCGCCCGCTTGCGGCGGTCAATCGCCGGGGCGACATGGCCGAAGC
>JBJOHE010000421.1:0-13366 GCA_046047895.1 Planctomycetota bacterium
GAGCGCGAACGAATCGCCGGCCGCCGCCGTCTCCACCGGCACGCCCCGCAGGGCGGCGGCGGCCAGCAGCGCCTCGACGCCCGCGGAGCGGCTCGCCAACAGGCTGGCCGGCACGAGCAGCCGCCCTACGGCGAAGCGATCGAGCAGTTCCGGCACGGCATTGAAATGATCGGCGTCGGCGTGGGACACCACAAGCGTGTCGATCCGGGCAACACCCTCGCTCCAGAGGACCGCCGCCATCGCCCGCCGCGCGGCACCCGGGCTCCCCAGGCGGCCGGCGTCATAGAGGAGCGAACGCCCGAGCGGCGACCGCACGAGGATTCCGCAGCCGTGGCCCATCGAGGCCACGACCACCCGCAGCTCGCCCGCAGGCCGACCGCCTGCCTGGCTCGCGAGCCCGATCACGGCCCAGGCCGCTGCCAGGCCTGCCCAGGCGGCCGGCTGCCGAAGCAGATCGCGGCGGCCCCAGAGCACGACCGCGGCCAGGAGCAGATACCAGCCGGCCACCCACCAGGCCGGCGGCCCCGCGACCCAGACATGGCCGCCTGGCACGGCCGCGGCCACCGCCACCGCCGCCTCGATCGCTCGCAGCGCAGCGTCGCAGACGCCGGCCAGGCAGCCGGCGACCCAGTACGAGAGCGGCGCTACCAGGAGACAGAGGAACCCCGTGGCCATCGCCAGCGGCACGAGCGGGGCGATCACCACGTTCACGACGAGCCCGACCGGGCTGAGAATGTGAAACCGAGCGGCCACGAGGGGCGCCGAGGCAATCCACACGGCCGCCCCGGAAAGGGCTGCGGCAACCAGCCACCAGCCGCCCGCCCGCAGGAGCCGCTCGCCGCGAGAGCGGCTCCGCTCGATCAGCCGCTCGATCGGATCGGCGGACCGCCGGCGGGGCAGCGCCCGGGCCACGCCCACAAGCACGGCCGTCGAGAGAAAGGAGAGCTGAGCCCCGGCGGAAAAGACTTCGGCCGGCCGCCAGATCACGAGCACGATCGCGGCGACCGCCAGGGAGTTGAGCGTGGCTGGGCGGCGGGAGAAGCACACTGCGGCGCAGGCCACCCAGACAAGCAATGTGGCTCGCACCACAGGCGTCTCGGCGCCGACCAGGAGCATGTAGAGCCCGGTCGCCGCCGCCACCGCAAGGCTCGCCTGCCGGGGGGAGAGGCAAAGCCCCCGCATCGCCGCAAACAACCCCGCGGCCACGAGGCCCACGTGCAATCCCGAGATCGCGAGCAGATGGATCGTGCCGGTGGCCACGAATCGCTCGGTGGCAGACCGGGGCAACGACTCCCGGGCTCCCAGCAGGAGGGCGGAGGCAAGCGGGAGCCGAGCCGGATCGAGATGACGGGAGAGCGTCACCAGCGCCCAACTCCGCAGCCGGTCGACCGCCGCCGGGAGCGACCACCAGCCCGGCTGCGCCTTGATCCGCACACACCGCCAATCGTCCACCCGGAGAAGGGAGAGCATGCGCAGACTGCGAGCCCGTTCCGCGAAGTCGAATTCACCGGGATTCCCCGCAGCGGCCGGCCGCAGGCCGCGGCCGAGAATCTGCACCCGCGTTCCTGATAGGAGCGGAATCGGCTCCCCGGCCACGACAACCGTCGCCCGGCCCGCCGCCTCCCGCCAGCGGCTGCCGATCCGGCTGTGACTCACGCGGATCGCAAACTCGCTCGCCGGGCCGCGGGCCGCAGCCCCGCCGTGCCCGGCCTGCTCCAACTTCCGCGGAGACTCCACGACCGTGCCGCGGACGGCGACGGGCCCTGGACCGGCTGCCAGTTGCCAGGCGAGGTCGTCGCGGGCGAAGAGGTCAAACCGGGCGGCTCCCCAGGCGACTCCGGCGAGCATCACGCCCAACAGCAGCAAAGCCTCCGCCAGCCGAGGCCGCGACCGCCACCAGGCCCAGGCCCATCCGCCCGCAGCGATAACCGCCCCACTCCAGGCGACCACCGCCGCCTGCCCGCCGGCGATGTCGCCCCAGGCTCGGCTCGCCGCCGCCCCAACCACGAGCGCCACGGCCACCGCCATAAGCGGCCGAGGTGGCAGCGGCTCCCGCCGCCGAAGCTGGCCAAGAGTGCTTCGACACCTCCCGACCACGGCGTCGGACGCGAAGCTGAGCGATTCCACCGCCCTGCCAGAAAATGTGACCGCACACACCATCCGCACCACCCACTCGCGAGGCCGACAAAAAATCTGCCGCTCTCTCTTTCAGCGAGCGCGACGGCCACCAGGGGCAATGAAAAACGCTCAACGGCGTGGCAGCCGGGAACCGCCGCCACGCGAACCGACACACCCGACTCTGCTCAGCCGGCGTGTTGGGCCTGGAAGATCCGCGGCAGCCCGGCGAGGTCTTTGATGGTGGGCCCGCGGGTCAGGCCGGGAGTGTTCTCCAGGATCACCTCCACGTCGGCGGCCACCGACGGCCCGGCCTCGATCACCAGCCATCCTCCCGCCGCAAGCTGCTCGGCCGCCGCCACCGCCAGCCGCTCGATCAGCTCCACGCCCCGCGGCCCTGCCACGAGCGCCCCCCGCGGCTCGAAGTCGCGTACATCGCGGGGCAGCCCCGCAAACTCGTCCTCCCGCACATACGGCGGATTGCTCACGATCAGATCCCAAGGGCCGGCGACCGCCGGAGAGTCGAGCAGGTCGCACTCGACAAACTCAATCCGCTCGGCCACGCCATGGCGGGCCGCGTTGCCACGGGCGATGTCGAGCGCGGCGGGGGAGATGTCGGTCGCGGTGAAGGTCGCCTGCGGCAGCTGCTTCGCGAGCGAAACGACGATCGCGGCGGAGCCTGTGCCCACGTCGACAATCCGAGGGGCGACGGCGGCCTTGCAAAGATCGCTGCCACGAACAACGAGCCCTTCCGTCTCCGGTCGCGGCACCAGCACCGCTGGCGACACGGCGAAGGAGAGCGAGAAGAACTCGCGGCTCCCCACGAGGTAGGCCACGGGCTCGCCCGCGGCCCGCCGCCTCACAAGTTCCCGAAACCGGCCCCGCTGCTCGTCAGGCACGACCTCGTCGAAGGTGGCGTAGAGCAGGATCCGCTGGCAGCCGCGGACGTGCGCCAACAGCACCTCGGCATCGAGCCGCGGCGAGTCGCTGCCCTTCTCGGCCAGCCAGCCGGCGGTCCACGTGAGCAGCCGGCCCACCGTCCATTGCTCGTCGCTCATGCCGGTTCGTCCCGAGGTGCTCATCAGGTCAACCGGCCGGTCGCGGAGCCGAGGCCATCTCTCGCTTGCGAGCAGCCCGCTCGTGTTCGGCGATCGCGTCGATCACGAGCCCCAATCGGCCGGCCATCACCTGGTCGAGCGTGAAGCTCTCGTTGATCCGATGGTCGGTGAGCCGATTCTGCGGGAAGTTGTAGGTGCGGATCCGCTGGCTGCGATCGCCCGAGCCCACCATGCCTCGCCGCTCCGCCGACCGCTTGTCGTGCTCGATCTGTCGCTCGTGCTCGTAGAGCCGCGTCTTGAGCACCCGCAGGGCCTTGGCCAGGTTCTTATGCTGGCTCTTCTCATCCTGGCATTGCACCACGATGCCCGTGGCCAGGTGGGTGAGCCGCACCGCCGAGGCGGTCTTGTTGACATGCTGGCCGCCGGGGCCGCTCGCGCAGAACAGATCCTTGCGGTAGTCGTCGGGGGAAAGCGCCACCTCCACGTCCTCGGGCTCAGGCAGCACGGCCACGGTGGCGGCGGAGGTGTGGATTCGACCCTTGGTTTCGGTGTCGGGCACCCGCTGCACGCGATGGCCGCCGCTCTCATGCCGAAGGCTGCGAAACACGTCCGCACCCGAGACGCCGAGCACGAGTTCCTTGAAGCCGCCGAGTTCGGTCGGGCTCGCGTCGAGCACCTCGAATTCCCAGCCCCGCTCGGCCCCGTGGCGGCGGTACATGTCGAACAGGTCCCGCACGAACAGCGCAGCCTCGTCGCCGCCGGTGCCGGCCCGCAGTTCCACGATGCAGCGAGTTCGGTCGGCGTCTTCGTCGTCAGAGCAGAGCTCGGCCAGCGCGTCCCACTCGGCATCCCGGCGGGCCTCCAGCTCCGGCAGTTCCGCCTCGGCCATCGCCCGTAGGTCGTAATCGTCGCCGCGACCAAGCTCCTCGAGGTCGGCGATCTGCCGCTCGATCGCCAAGAAGCTGCGATATTTCAGGGCCAGCCGGGCGAGGCCGCCATGCTCCCGAGCGGTCGCCGACATCCGCTGCGGATCGGCGAGCACACCGGGATCCGCCATGGCCCGCTCCAACGCCTCAAATCGGGCGAGCTTCGTATCAAGGAGGTCGCGCATGACTCACCGCGGGCCTCGCGGCCCGGGCCCGCTCCGGCTCAGGATGCCGGAGCCTCGGCCGCCACGGCCCCCTTCTTTCGCTTGAGGCTGGCGTAGCCGGCCCCGGCGAACTTGCTCTTGAACTTCTCGATCCGGCCGGCCGTGTCGACAAACTTCAGCTTGCCGGTGAAGAAGGGATGGCAGACGTTGCAGATGTCGACTTTGATCTCGGGCACCGTGCTGCGCGTGGCAAACGAGTTGCCGCAGCCGCAGCGAACCACGGTGTTGATGTAGTCGGGGTGGATGCCTTCTTTCATGGTCGGATCGTGTCTGCGAGGGTGTTCGGGGGAAAACTCGGCCAAGCCCTAAAGTCTACCGCGGCGGGCCCGGGCGGGCAACGGAGGCTCTGGAGCCACAGGCTGCGTTCAATCTTCCGCCGGCTCGGACAGGGCGGCCGGCGGCGGGGCTTCTGGCTGCATCGTGGCGGCCTTGGCCAAGAGCTTCGCCGCCCGCAGGCGGCTGCCGAACCGCTGAGGGGAGCCGTCAGCCTCGAGCGCCACGGCAGCCTCTTGGAGCCGTCCGAGGCCCTCGAGTGCCGCGGCGAGGTTCACCCGGGCCGCATCGGTCCACCGGCTGTCTGGGGCGGCCTCGAGGGTCATGCGGCCCAGATAGTCGGCTGCCGCCTGATCCTGTCCTTCCGACAGCGTCAGAAGCCCGAGCCAGTAGGTGGCATCTTCCTTCATTCGCACCAGCCCGCGAGTAACCGCCGCCGCTTGCGGCTCCGGCAGCCCCGCCACCGCCTGGGAAATCGCCCGGCGGGACGGCCGAGCGGCCAGATACGCCGCCTTTGCTCCCGCCGGCCCTTCGAGTTCGCCGCGGAATTCCCGCACCCTGCCGGCAAACAGTGGCCGGACGGCCTGGCCCGACTGCCTCGGGTCATCGCTGGGAAGGGGCACCGTCAGCGGCCCGATCTCGTCGGCGAGCGCCGCCCCGGCCAACTCCCGCCTGGCAAGTGTCTCCCAGGGAAAGGTCCAGAGTTGGGGCTCGCCTTCGTTCGCCCCGGGGATCGCGGCGAGGGCCCGCGCGGCCAGCGTTGAAGCCTCCACCGCAACCCGCACACCGTGGGCCGGAGCGAGTTCAGCGTTGAGCCTGGCCATGCGGGCTGAGAGGCTCCAGGCATCGCCGGGCACGAGCACCACGAGCCGGCCAAGGTCGTTCGCCTGCACGGGATACGGCCGGTCTGGCAGCGACAGGGCGGCGAGGATGCCCGGATCGGCCGCGGCCTGCCGCACCGTCGCGATGCCGTCGCCGTCTGGGCCGGCGATCGGCTGACCGTAGGTGGGCTCGAACAGATAGGCCTCGCCGCCGATGATCGCCGCCGGCACCCAGGGTCGCGGCGGCCCGCCGGCAGGGCCCGGAGTGGCCAGCATCACGCCATCGATACCCGCCTGGTTGAGCAATTCAAGGAAGATCCAGGCCCGTTGGGCGGGGCTGCCGCGGCCGGCAAGCAGAATCTCTCCGGGGAAAAACCAGCGGCTGCCGGGCACGGCCTCCGTGGGCACCATCGGCGGATCGCTCACAGCCGCCAGCCACCGGATGGTCCAGGCAAAGAGCCGCGTCGCCGCCTCAACTTCATCCAGGCCATCGCCACCGGCCGTCCGCACGATCGCGGCCAGCCAGATGCGATCCCGAACGGCCTGGATGTCGCCGGATCCATCGAAGGTGGGCCGCTCGAGCACCGCCGCTGCCGATTCCCGCAGCGGCGAGGTGAGCGTGCCCAGCAGCGGGTCGGGCTGCCATGCACCCTCGCGGGCGGCGTGGCTCCATTGCACGAGCCGGTCGAAAACCTGCTCTGCCGCCCGCACCTCGTCGTACCGTTCGAGTTCCGAAAGGATCGCCACCATTCCCGCGAGGAGCTGCTCGCGCATGCCCTTGGTGGCAGCCGCCTGCGGCACAGGCCGGGCACCGGCCGCGGCAACAGTCTCGTCCTTGGAAGGCCGCCCGCCCGGCGGTGGCGTCTGCGAGCAGCCGAGCACAGCCAGGCAGAGCAACCACATGCCCCGCCGAACCGGCAGCGTCGCCCCCGACGTGTTCATGCCCGCTCTCCGGCCAGCCGCGCCTCATGCACGAGCAACACCCGGCCAAGCACGCCGGCCAGTTGATCGAGCGGCACCATGTTGGGGCCGTCGCTCGGGCTCGCGTCGGGATCGGGGTGGGTTTCAAAAAACACGCCGTCGATGCCCACGGCTGCGGCGGCCCGGGCCAGCGGTTCCACGAGGCTGCGATCTCCCCCTGTCGTGTCGCCGAGGCTCGCCGGCCGCTGCACGGAATGGGTGGCGTCGAAGATCACGGGCACGCCCATCCCCCGCATCGTCGGCAGGCCGGTGAAGTCGTTCACAAGCCGGCCGTAGCCGAAAAAGGTGCCGCGCTCGCAGAGCAGGATGTCGCTGCAGCCGCCGGTCATGAGTTTGGCGACCGCGTGCTTCATGTCCCCAGGAGCGACGAACTGCCCTTTTTTCACGTTGACGGCCCGGCCAGTCGAAGCGGCTGCCAGCAGAATGTCGGTCTGGCGGCAAAGAAAAGCCGGGATCTGGAGCACATCGCAGACCTGCCCGGCCGCGACGGCCTCGTCGGGCAGATGCACATCGGTGGTCACCGGTAGTCCGGTTGCCTGCCGAACCGCCGCGAGCGTCGCGAGCCCCTCGTCGATGCCTGGGCCCCGAAAGCTGCCGGCGCTCGTGCGGTTCGCCTTGTCATACGACGCCTTAAAGACCACCTGGATCGGGAGCCGCTGCGAGAGTTCCGCAAGCTGTTCGGCGATCCGGAGACAGAGATCGCGGCTCTCGATGACGCAAGGACCGGCGATCACGAGGAGCGGCTCGCCGGGCCCGCAGCGGTGCGGGCCGACCATGGCCGGAAGGCGCGGATTCACGGGTGCAGGGCTCCGCTGAAGAATGGCGACATCCCGGCCTGGGCTGCCGGGAGGGAAACTTTGAGACCGCCGGGATGATACCGGTCCGGAACGATCCGCGGCTGCGCGCCGCATTTTGCGGCGCGCGGAGCAAAATGCGGCGCGCGGAAGGCGAGCGTCTCAGAATGCGACCACCTCGGGAAAAGACGCCCGGCTGAAGCCCGAACCGGTTTTCATGCGGAAACAAGTGCCTTTCGGCTGAAAGCTCGGCGGACCGCCTCGATTTTTCCCGCTTGAAAACAATTGGCACGTCGTGTGCTTCTCTTCTTTGCCGGCCAAGAGGCATTCCGGGCTTCGAGGCCAAACCACCCGTTTTCCCTTTTGAAGGCGGGGTCTTCGATTTGATCCGGGCGTGCGGTCGCCTTGCCCCTGACCCGCATTCCCATTGGCAGGACGCTCCTGCCGGATCGGAGACCCCGCCTTTCACTTTTTGAACGACCGGGGTCTCCCCAGGGCGGCCCGAAGCGGTCGGCGTTCGGCTCGAAAAATCGTCCCGAACCGTGGCGGCGACTTGACGCCGCCGGGACTGCTGCGCTACTGTGGCAGCTTGGCAGAAGTGCCTTTTCGCCCCGAGCAGCGGCTCCCGCCGGCCCTCGGGGCAGACGCCAGCGTAGCTTCAATTGGCAGAGCACCGCATTCGTAATGCGGGGGTTGTGGGTTCGATTCCCACCGCTGGCTCTGCAGTTTTTACCGGCCCGTTTTTCGGAGGTTCTCCGTCGATGGTTTCCACCGCCAGCCTTGATATTCGTGAGCTCGTGACCGGTACCGGCCCCTTCGGACCGACGGAAGTCCGCGGCATGATCGAGGTGCTCGGTGCGGACCCGGCGGCCCATCGCAGCCTCCGCGAGGCGGTGCGTGAACTCGAGGCGGCCGGCGAGCGAAGCCCGGCTGCGTCGGTGCGGCTGGGCGTGTGCCAGCGGCTGCTCGGGCGGATGCACGATGCGATCGAGACCCTGAAGACAGCCGACGGCGGAGCACTGGCGCTCTTCCACCAAGGGCTGGCCCACGCGGCCAGCGGGCTGCACGACAAAGCCTGCGAACTCCTGGCGGCAGCCCGCACTGCCGGCTACGACGCGGCTGCCTGCGTGGCCGCGACCGCCGAGTCGCTGCGGAAGGCCGGTCGGCTCGAAGACGCCAAGGCCGCCCTGGCTGGCGTATCGGAGGCCGATGCGGCCGGATCTGCGGATTTTCACGCCACCCGGGCCGCAGTGATGGCCGATCTCGGCGCAGCCCGCGAGGAGATCCTGGCCGACCTGGAAAAGGCGGTTGCCCTCGACCCCGGCCACCCCTCGGCCCTGTTTCACCTCGGTGTGCTCCATGACCGGATGGGCAACGACGACGAGGCCGTCGCATGCTACGAGCGTTCGCTCCAGCGGTATCCCGCCAACGTCGGCACGCTGGTCAACCTGGGCATCCTGTACGAGGATCGCGACCAGTTCACCAAGGCTCAGCAGTGCTATCGTCGGGTGCTCGAAGCGTTTCCCGACCATCCCCGGGCCCGGCTGTTCCTCAAGGATTCCTCCGCGGCCGGCGACTTGAAGCAGGACGAACAGGATCTTCGCAACCGCGACCGGCTCGAACAGGTGCTCGCGTTGCCCGTGTCCGACTTCGAGTTGTCCGTTCGTAGCAGGAATTGCCTGCAAAAGATGGGCGTGCACACCCTGGGCGACCTGGCACGGACCACGGAAGAGGAGATTCTCGCCAGCAAGAACTTCGGCGAGACGAGCCTGGTCGAAATCAAGGACATGCTGGCGTCGAAGGGGCTCTCCCTCGGGCAGCTGGCATCGCCCGCGGCGGCCGCTCCGGAGCCGGAGCCCTCCTACGCCGAGCCGACGGCCGACGAGCAAGAGGCCAACGCCCTGCCGATTGGCGAACTCAACCTCTCGGTTCGAGCCCGCAAGTGCACGACCAAGCTGGGCCTGGTGACGATCGGCGACCTCACCCGACGGACGGCCGAAGACCTCCTCGAGTGCAAGAACTTCGGCGTAACGAGCCTCAACGAAGTCCGCGAGAAGCTGGCTGAGCGGGGCCTGAAACTGCGGGGCGACTGACCCCTCGGCGGAGCTGTCTTCGGCTCGGCTGAACAATCCGGAAGTGCTTGCCTGGAAAGAACTTCCGCACCACAAACCGCCTCCCAAGATTTGCCTTGGGCTCGGTTTCTCGGTACCTTCGAAGGGTTGGATGCCCGGCCCCCCCTCGGTGGGCCTTGAGGGCATCCCCGTCTTGGAGCTGCCCGCATGACCTCTGCCAGCCTGAAGGAAAAGCCCGTCCGCGATCTTGCCCGCCTTGCCAAGCAGCATGGCGTGCAGGGCTGGCATTCGATGCGGAAAGACCAGCTGATCAAGGCGCTTGTCCGCAAGGCGAAGTCGCGGCTGCCGGAGAAGACTCCGGGCGGTCGTCCGCGGACGGCTGTCGCTCGGCCGGTACCGACCGGCGGCCAGCGTGACCCGGAAGTGGCGCGGCGGATCGCCGAGGTTCGCGAACGGCTCGCCAAGGCGAAAGACATGGCTTCGCGTCCCGAGGGCGGTCGTGGCCCCCGGGCCACGGTTCGCGACCGGATGGTGCTGATGGTTCGCGGCCCCCACTGGCTGCATGCCTTCTGGGAAATCACCCCTCGCAGCATCGCCCGCGCCCAGGCCGCCCTCGGCCAGGAGTGGCATGGGGCCAGGCCCGTGCTGCGGCTCCTCGAGATCGAATCGGGCCAACAGGGCTCGCCCTCGGAGCGGGTGGTTCGGGAAATCGAAGTCCACGGCGGGGTGAAGAATTGGTACATCGACATTCGCGAGCCGGTGCGGTGTCGGGTCGAAATCGGCTACCTGGCCCTTTCCGGCCGGTTTCATGGGCTCACGCGGAGCAACGCCGTTTCGACGCCCGCCGCATCCCAGTGCGACACGCTCGACACCCACTGGGGCGAGATCGTCGATGACTGCGAGCGGATCTACGCGATGAGCGGCGGCTATTCGCCCGAGAACAACAGCACGGAACTCCAGGAACTTTTCGAGGAGCGGCTCCAGCGGCCGATGGGGCCGCCTGCGGCCCGGGCTTCTCAAGGGGAGTCCGAGGGAGAGGAAGACACCCCGGTCGACTTTCAGATCGAGGTTGATGCCGAGATGATCGTCTATGGCGCCACCCGGCCCAATTCGTATGTGACGCTCCAGGGAGAGCCGATCAAGCTCCAGCCCGACGGCACCTTCCGGGTGCGGGTGGAGATGCCCAACAAGCGGCAGGTGATTCCGATCGTGGCCAGCGCCGCCGACGGCTCGGCCCGCCAGACCGTCGTGATGGCGGTCGAGCGGAACACGAAGGCGATGGAGCCCTACAGTCGCGAGACGGCGGCTGAGTGGTGAGGCAGACCGGCCGCTGGCACTCGCCTGGAGACGGGTATACTGTGAAGGTCTCGCGAGTCGCGGGGCGATAGGTTTTCTGCCATGCTCGTGCTGCCGTCCTCACATGCCGGTGAGCTCTTAACGAGGCTCGTTGGGGGCCGGAAGAATGTTCTGGCTGCGTGTACAGCCGCCGCGTCCGACTCCGGTCGGCCGCGTCGCGGATCACATGCCCCGGAATCCAAGGCACCCCCGTCTTTTTATCAACGAGCTCTCCGCATCCCGTGACGCCACGGCATTACGGTGGAAAGCCTAGCGCCCCGCGTCTCGCGGGGGCCGTCGGCGGCGCGGCCGCCTGCCACCGCCACAACGGCGGCCTCTCGGCTGGGCCAGGACAGTGAGGGTGAGCATGCCGGAGGCCAGCGTGGTGGCGGCCAACGCGGCGATCCAGAGGATGCCCAGGCCAAGCGCCACCCGTCTCAAAACCGCAGCCGCGGCCGCATCGCCGACGGCCGCGAGCAGGCCTCCCGTGCCCAGCGTGATCGTGAGCACGATCGGGAGCAGCAGGCACGCAGCGATGCCCCAAACCAATCCGCGGACAAGGGGCGAGCGTCTCTTGGCTGGGCAGGGTGGGGGGGGCAGGGTGGGGGCGACGGAACGATTGCAGGATCAGGCCGCAACACTCCCGGCCCGGATGATTGTCCATTCGTCGGCGATGCCGCGTCAAGAAATCGCGAAACAGCCTGTTTTTCCCGTCAACGTTGGGCCTTGCCCCGTTGTTTCTGCCTCATCTGGCCCCCGCCACGCTGCCCACCCGGATTCTGACCGCCCCGGGGGCGTTCGGCCCCCGGATCATAGGCCGGGTTTGCCTCCCGCGGCATCGCCGCGCCGGTCTCCCGCTGCCAAGCTTGAAGCGCCCTGGCCAGCAGCCTTGCTATGTCGGGCTGAGCCTGGGCAAGGTCGTGCTGCTCGGCGGGGTCGGCGCTCAGGTTGTAGAGCTCGACGTGGCCCCCCTCTTCGAAGAACTCGATCAGCTTGAAGTCTCCCTCCCGCACGGCGCTGGCGGGCGCCGCCCGGCCGACATAGCAAGGGAAGTGCCAAAACATCCGCGGCCGGTCTGGCGGGCGGCCGCCTTGCAACACAGCGGCCCAGCTGACTCCATCGAGAACCTGACCTCGGGGTGTGGCGGCTCCGGCGAGTTCGAGCACGGTCGGGTAGATGTCGATGCTTGCCACGGGCATGTCGGTCGTCGATCCGGGCCGCGCGACCGTCGGCCCCGTGACGACGAGGGGCACACGGATGCCCCCTTCGTAGAGCTGGCCCTTGGAGCCCTTCAGCGGCGGCGTGTATTGCGGCGTGCCGCCGTTGTCGCTCGTGAAGATGATGACGGTGTCGTCAGCGAGGCCGAGTTGGTCGAGGCCCGCCACGATCCGGCCCACGCTCTGATCGACCGCCTCGATGGTCGCCGCATAGGCGGGATCGTCGCGACCGTCGCCCTGCAGCCGGGCCTTCCGCTGATACTTTGCGAGCAGGTCTGGCTTGGGGTCGAACGGTGCATGCACCGCATGGTCTGCCAGATAGGCAAAAAACGGCCGGCCGCGATGCTCGCCGGCAAACCGCAACACCTCATCGGCGAGCCGGTCGCTGAGATAGTTCCCCGTGCCGTCGAAGTAGGCATCCTTGCCGAAGCCGAGGTTCTCCGGAAATACGACCGTGTCGAACCCCTGGCCACCGGGGGTGCGGGGACCGGAACGGCCGCGGCCGAGGTTCCACATCCCGAAGAATCCAGTCGCATAGCCGGCAGGCCTGAGCGCCTCCGGCAGCGTGATGACCTCCGTGGCGAGTTCCGACTCGCTGTGGGCCGCGAGCAGCTTGTGCCAGGCCGAGCCAGCGGGCTGCCGGGGATCGACCACCGTGTAGATGCCGTGGCGGGGAGGATACTGCCCGGAGAGCAGGCAGGCGCGGGTCGGGGCGCAGTTCGGCGCGCTGGCGTAGGCTTGCGAGAAGACCATGCCGGTCTTGGCCAACCGGTCGATATGCGGCGTCTCCACGAAGCTGTTGCCCATGAAGCCGACATCCCGCCAGCCCAGATCGTCGACGAGAATCACGATGAAATTCGGAGGCCGTGGCCCGGCGCTGGCCGGACATGCCATCGCCGTGATCAGAACCGCAGCAAGCACGACGGCTGAGGGGAGCTGCATGGCGTTACCGAACGTCCTGGGTCGACCGTGAGTAGGAAAAGGCGAGCGTGCCCTCCGCGAGGGCGACCTTGGCGATCGCCTCGAGAAGTCCGGCACGGGTGGCAGCGGCAGGCCGGAGTGGCAGCCGTTCAGACAGGGCGTAGACGGTGATGCGATACTCCTTGCGGCCGGGCCCTTTGGAACACATCGGGTCATACTCGAGGCGGCCTTTGTCGTTGGCTCCGACTAGGCCGATCGACCGGGAATCCCTGGGCAGCTGCGTGACGGACGCCGGGATGTCGTAGACGACCCAATACGACTTCACGCCGTCGGGCGTCTCATGCCAGAGGACGACCGCGTAGGAAGCGGTGCCGGGCGGCCCCGCCTGCCATTCGACCGGTGGTGAAACCCCCGCGCCATCGCACGTGAACTCAACCGGCAAGAGGCCGTCGGCGGCGATCGCCGGGCTCGTGACGCCGATCTCCCGGACCGCGATCCGCACCGGCTCCCCAGACCGCGGGCCAGCCGCCGCGGCAGCCTGCCGTGGCTTCCTCGCAGGCGGTGGAGGCCGCTGACCTGGGGGCGGCTGCGTGCGATCCTCGCCCGGCCGCGGCGGACCGCCTCCGGAC
>JBJOHE010000422.1:0-6919 GCA_046047895.1 Planctomycetota bacterium
TGGGCAGCACAGGACTCGAACCTGTGACCTCCACGGTGTGAACGTGGCGCTCTAACCAACTGAGCTAGCTGCCCGGCTCAAGCGATGACATGGAATGGTTCATCGCCCTTCCCGACGTTCAGATCGTAGCACGGCCGGGGCCTGCCGTCACCACCCGCACTGCCGCACCGGACGGCTCGGCGCTGGAGCAAAGGATCCCAGAAAAACGTGGCCACTCCGACGGCACAATCAGACGTCGGACCCGCCCGGAGGCTCGATCCGCGGGGAGGCGACGGTCGGCCCGCCCTCGTCGGTATACCGGCGGGTTGTTGTGGCAGGCCGCCGCGGTGCCGGCTGGCTGTCGAGCGACGCGGCCAGTTCGAATTCCCGCGACATCTCCTGCCATTGCCGCCGCAATTGGCCCGTCGTTTTGCCGACCGTTCGACCCACTTCCGGCAGCCGCTTGCCATAGATCATCACCGCGATCGCTGCGATCACGACGATTTCAAGGGGACCGAGACCGAACATCGAGGGCTCCTGCACCGCTCCTGATCGAACCAGGGCAGCCCGGGGATCAACGGACGTCGTGTGAGCCGGCCTCGCGGTGGCCGGCCCCCGTGTCTTCGATGCCCTGTACGCCCCGCTTGAATTCCACAATCCCTTCGCCGAGCGACCGCATCACCTTGGGGAGCCGGGTGCCGAACAAGAGGAGCACGATCCCGCCGAGGATCAAAAGCTCGGTCGTTCCGAGGCCAAAAAAAGCGAGGGTGGGAACCACGGTCAGATGCTCCGGCGGGCGAGTGGCCGCGTGAGAACGGCATTACTCTCAGTCTATCCCGACGCATCCGCCCCTTCAAACCAGCCGGTCCTGCGGGCCGGGGGCGTGGGCTGCCGCGGCCTCAGGGGCCCGTTCGGCTGGCCATCCGCCAGGCCCGGTCGTGGAGCGGAAGGTGGCGGTAATAGACCTCGAGGGTGAGGGCTGAGAGGGCCGTGGCGTACACCCTGCCTCCATGGCCACCCCAGACTCGATCAGGATCCCAGCTCCCATCGAGGGGGCCGCCGGCGCGATGTTGGAGCGGCAGCAGGGCGGCTTGCAGCCGGCCATTCCAGGCATCCCACTGCGGCCCACCGGCATGGAACGAGGCGAGCGTGGCGTAATACCACGTGTAGGAGTTGTATGAGGCAGCCGTCGGTGGCGCGTGGGCCACAAGGCCGAGGGCCTCGGCGGCTGCCGGATGGTCGGGCGGCAGGCCCAGGAGCATCCGACAGAAGATCGCCTCGGCCGTCATCGCCACGCTCGGCCGCTCGCCAGGGCGATACGCGGCCAGCCCGCCGGCCGATCCCGAGGCGACAGTCTGGAGAAACCCGCGGGCCCGGGCCTCGGCCGCGTCGAGTCCGGCGAGCCCAGCATTGCGGCAGCTCGCCAGCAGCATCACCTGCCAGCCGAGTTGGCTCGTATCGCCACGATCGCCCGCGGCATACCGCCAGCCACCCGTGTGGGGATGCTGCAACGCCAGGGTGTAGGCGACGGCGCGGTCGAGCACCGGCCGCAGCGATTCGTCACCCGTGAGGGCGTAGCATTCCGCGACGGCAATGGCAGCCATGCCATGGCAGTAGAGCGCGGCGAAAAACTCGGCATCGCCCGCCAGCGAGCCGTCGGCCCGCTGCGTCCTCGCAAGCAGGCTGAGCCCCTTGGCCACTTCGGCGGCGTGGGGGCCGTCGCGGTGGGTCGTGCCCGCGCCGAGGAACGCGAGCAGCGCCAGGCCCGTGACGCCATGATCGCTCCTCGCGCCGACCGCAGCCGCATGCTGGGCGGTCGCCCCCGAGCCGGCTCCATACTGGGCAGCGCTCCACCGGCCGTCGCTCGACTGATTGCGGGCGAGCCAGCCGAGCGCCGCCTGCACCGCCCGCTCGGTGTCGGCGGTGCCCCCGCGGGCGGCCGCCGCAGCCATTCTCCGCTCGCCGATCCGATCGGCGTAGGCTGGAGGCACGGCGGGGCGGATGGGCTTTGCCGGCGGGTTGGCGGCGGCCCCGGCATCCACGGCTCCGGCCTCGGGCGACGGTGCGTCGTGTGCCAGGCCGTCGCCGAGTGCATCGGTCGGCTCGGAGGACGGCTCTTCGATCGGTGATTCGAGCAGCGGCACGAGGTCCGGCGGGGCGGGGGAGGGCTCGGCCGCGGCGAGCGGCACAAGCGACGGCGGCTCCAACGCAGCGAGGGCGTCGGGAACCTCGGCCGCGTCGGTGAGCGGCTCGTCTGATCCGCCGAGCCGCTCGGCCGCGTCGGCCACCGCTTCTTCCTCGGTGGCGTCGTCGGCGAGGACGACGAGCATCGTCATCCGCCCCTCGTCTCGCTGGCCCCACGATGCCGGCGACCAGCCGCCGATGAACACGGCCATGATGCCCAGGGCGGCGTGCAAACCCACCGAGAGCGCCACGCACTTCTCCAGGGTTCGCGACTCGAGCCACTTGGTCCGCACGAGCACCGCGACCGTGGCGATCCCCGAGGCCGCCAGCACCGCCACCGCGATCGAGCTGCCCGGCATCGCGGCCCTCACTTCCGGGTCGATTCTGCCTTCGTTCGCACCGAGATCGCGACATGCCGCACACCCGCGTTACGGCAGGCTTCATAGATCTCCGCCATCCGGCCGTGGGGCACCGCCTGTTCACCGCGGATCATCACCGCAACGTCGGGCCGCGTCTCCCGGGCCGCGGTGAGGCGGGCGGCCAGGTCTTCGAGGGAGACGTCGTCGGGCCCGAGCCGCAGGCTACCTGCCGCCTCCACCTCCACGATCTCGGGCCTCGCCGCATCGGTCACCGGCGCACCGCCGACCTGGGGCAGGTCAAGCTCGAATTGCCGCTCGTCCCCCGAAAACTTCGTGGCGCACATGAAGAAGATCGTGAGCACGAGGATCACGTCGATCATCGGCGCGAGGTTGGGCGCGGGATCGTCGTCGGCCTCCAGTCGCACCAGCGGCATCGGCTCACCCGGCCTTTCGGGAGCGGGGCTCGGCCTGCTGGGACTCCAGCGAGATCTCGTCGATCACCTGCTGGCAGGCCTCGTCGAGCCGCATGGCGAGCCGGTCAACACGGCTCGTGAAGTAGGAATGGAGGATCATCGCCGGGATCGCCACGAGCAGCCCCATCGCCGTGGTGATCAGCGCCTCGCCGAAGCCGCCGGCGAGCAGGTCGGGCCGGCCCATCGCTCCGGCCGCCGCCACTTCGTTGAACGAACGGATCAGGCCGAACACGGTGCCCAAGAGCCCCAGCAGCGGGCTGATCGTGGCCACGCCGTTGAACACCCGGCGGTAGCGGCGAAGCCGGTTCAGTTCGCGTTCGCAGGCGTCGATCGCCGCCTGCTCGATCTCGACCGCCGGCCGGCCCCACCGCCGCAGGGCCGCTGCAAACACCCGCGCCGCCGGGCTGCCGTTTTCATCGCACGCGTCGAGGGCGGCACCGCGGGAGAGGCTGCGGTCTTGCAGCTGGGCGATCAGCCGCTCGGCGAAGACCGCGGGCACCACGGCGGTCGTCCGCAGGTTCACGGCCCGTTCGATGCCGAATACCGCCAGGGCGAACGAGCAGCCGAGCAGCGGCACCATCAGCAGCCCGCCGTCGCGGATCGTGCTCAGGAGGTTGCCGGTGGGGATGAGCTGCTCGGCCCGTGGCTCGCCGGCCGCGGTCGCCGGAGGTGCAGCCGCCACCCGCAAGGGCTCGCGGGCCGCGTCGGTGCCGCCGGCCCAGGCGCGGGTGGCCTGGGCGAAGGCCACGCTCGGTGGGAGCAGCAGCGCCGCGGCGATCGCGAGGCCGGCGACCAGCCGCCGCCCGAGCCCGGCCGGCAAAACGCCGCGGGCGGCGGTGAGGACGGAGATCCTTCTCCAGAGTGCAGGCATGCGGCCACCATCATCCTCGGGCGGCGCACCATTCCCTTGATGCCTCCGCTCCAAGAGAGGATCGGCAGCCCCGGCAAACCCTTCCGCATGATTTGACGGCGTCGGCCCCCGCCGGCAAAGCCGTCACGACCCGACTCGCTGTGATCCCGCTGCCGCGGAGAAGACCTCCGACGGCGGTGACCAGACGATCTCGTCCTTGGATCAGGCGGTTGCGTGCCGCGGCCGCCGAATCGGTCGGAATCACTCCCGGCCGCGGCCGGTCAGGGAAGCAGCCGCATCCCGACCGCCGTGTTGAGCTGCAACGCCGCCCGGCGGTGGCGGACCACGCTCTCTCGATGCTGCTGGGCCACGTCGGCCATCGTTTGGACGTGTTCCTGGAACTCGTCGGCCGAAATCTCGCCGGCAGCCGCCTGGCGTCGGTAGCGGTCGACGAGCGCCCGCGCCCGCGGCAGGAGCTTCTTCTCGACCTGCTCGAGCAGATCACGGGATCGGCGAAACTCCCGGTCCGCCAGCCGCACCTCCGCGACGACCCGCCGCTCGGCGGCAGAGAGTTCCGCCTGCGTCTGCGAGATGTTGCTCTCGGCCCGGGCGATGTTGCCCTGATTGCGATTGAAGATCGGCAGGGCGAAGGTGAGCCCCACGCCCCACGAACTGGCGCTTGCGGCGCGGTAGGGGCTGTTGTCTTGGATCGTGAGCGGGTCGTAGAAGAGATAAACGTCGTCATAGCGATTCGCCCGTTGCAGGCGGAGCTCCGCCGATGCCCGAGAGACGCCCGAGCGGGCCGCGGCGATGTCGGGCCGAAGCCTGAGGGCGAGCCGCACGAGCTGCTCGGCCTCCGGCGGCGGCGTCACCACCCGGAGGGAGCCCCGGGGCTCCAGTCGCCCGACCTCTTCGAGGGGCAGGTTGAGCATCGCCCCGAGCACCTCCCGGGCTGCGTCGTGCTCGGCCTCGGCTTCGTCGAGGCTGGCTCCGGTCTGCTCGATCAGGAATTGCAGATTCGCGATGCCGCCGGCCCGGCGATCGTCGTCGCCTGCGGTGCTTTCCAGGTCGGCGAGCATCGCCTGTTGCCGGCGGAGCGCGGCTGTGGCCGTGAGCATGTCGAGCCGGGCCGACTGGAGATCGACGAAGCTGCGGTAGAGGCTGTCGAGCTGACGGCGGACGACGTCTTGAAACTGCGCCTCGACCGAGGTGCGGGCCATGCGGGCGACCACCGTGCGGGCCTTCCGTTTTCCCGAAACGTCCACCGGGATCGTGAGGTTGATGTCGTATTGCGTCGGGCCTCCCGGCCGAGCCTGGTCGAACGAGCCATAGGGAATCATCTGGCTGTCCATATAGATCAGCGGGTTGGTTCGGAGGCCGGCTGTGATGATGTCGGCGTCGGCCTGGGTCAGCTCCTGCCGCAGGCCGCGGATGTCGAGGTTGGCCGCAAGCAGGCGGTCGATGGCCGCGTCGAGCGAGAGGCCGTCGGCGGGGCCGGGATCGTCGGCCAGCGAGAGATCGATCATCACCGCGGGGATGTCTCCCGATTCGGTGAAGACGCCCGCCGCGACGGGCTCCGGGAGTTCGAGGGGCGGTGGCACGGGGCCCGAAACGGCGGCCGCCCGCCCCGAGCGTTTGCCTGGCAGTCGGCCGGTCCGCCTCCGGCCGGCCCCGAAGCCCGACCCTGCCGTGCCCCCGGCCGGGTCGGCGAAACCGCCATCGGTTTGGAAGGCGCCGGGGGCAGGCCCGAGGGCGGCCGAGCCATCTCCTGGAATCGGCCCGAGGTCGGGAATCTCGAGGATTGGCCGCCGCTGGTCGTCGGGCCACTGGCCGTGGGCCCGGGGCGACGCCGTGGCCAGGCACGCCACGCCCACGGCGACGACCAGGCACTGACGAACCAACGACGTGTTCACGAGGATGATCCATCCAGGATCTGCGCCGCGCGGCAGCCGCGCGGACCCGACCTCTATATCGGCATCATCGGCACCACTGGCACAGTCTTCCTGGTCGGCCCAGCCTCGCCAGGCTGCCCAGGCGGTGGGGGCCGCCCGCCGCAACGGGCTCTACGCCTTCGCCCGGGCCACCTTCCGCCGCTCGTGTTCGCTGAGCAGGATTTTCCGCAGCCGGATCACGGCGGGGGTGACCTCCACGAGTTCGTCGTCTTCGATGTACTCGAGCGCCTCCTCGAGCGACATCCGCCGCGGCGGCTTGAGGAGGATGTTGCGGTCGCTGCCGCTGGCCCGCATGTTGGTGAGCTTCTTTTCCTTGGTGGGATTGACCGTCATGTCTTCGCTGCGGGCGTTTTCTCCCACGATCATCCCTTCATACACCTCGTCGCCCGGCTCGATGAACAGGTCGGCCCGCTCCTGCAGTCCGTCGAGCCCGAAGGCGACGGCCTTGCCGGGCACCATCGAGACGAGCACGCCGTTCGCCCGGCCGCCAACCTCGCCCTCCATCGGCCCCCACTTCTCGAAGCGGTGGTGCATGATCGCCGTGCCCTGCGTGGCGTTGAGCACCCGGGTGCGGAGCCCGATCAGGCCGCGGGCCGGGATCGAGAAGGTGGTGTGGGCGAATTCGCCCCGCGAGCCCATGTGCTTGAGCTGCCCGCGACGGGAGCCGGTGAGTTCCATCACCGGCCCGAGCTTGTCGTGCGGCACCTCGACCACGAGCGTCTCGAACGGCTCGTAGACCGTGTCGCCCTCCTTCCGCAGGATCACTTTGGGCTTGCCCACGGAGATCTCAAAGCCCTCCCGCCGCATCGTTTCGATCAGCACCGAGAGGTGGAGCAGGCCGCGGCCGGAGACGGCGAACTGCTCGCTGCCCGGGATCGGCTCCACCCGCAGCGCTACGTTCTTCTCGAGCTCCCGCTCGAGCCGGTCGCGGAGGTGGCGGGTAGTGAGAAACTTGCCCGACTTGCCCACCAGGGGCGAGCTGTTGATGCCGAACACCATCGAGAGAGTCGGCTCGTCGACCGTGAGCCGCGGCAGCGGCCGCGGGTCGGCCGCGTCGCAGATCGTGTCGCCGATCTCGACGTCGGCGATGCCGCTCACGGCCGCGATGTCGCCGGCCGTCGC
>JBJOHE010000423.1:0-3069 GCA_046047895.1 Planctomycetota bacterium
GTCGGTCTCCCAGAGGTGGGCGAAGATGCAACTGCCGGCGGCCGGCTCGCGGGCCGGATTGTGTCCGATCGCGAACCCGATCCGGTATTGGTCGTCGCTGAGGTGGATGTCGCGCCGCATCGGCTCGGTGCTGCCGGCGATTGCGTGTTCACCTACGGCATCCTCGTGCACGATTTCGTTGTAGTGCGGGGAATCGGGCACGTCGATGCACCAATGGCCCCGGTCGAGCGGCAGATAGCCGAGCCCCGTGTCGATCCGCTCTGCCCGACCAAAGGCTGGGCCGATGCGAAACACGCCCGCCGGAGAACGGCCATCGCCTTCCCGCTTGATCGGCGGCTGGGCCTGCGGCGGGTGTTCGCCCAAACCCCAGCCACACCCCGCGCGACCGATGGTCACGGGGCAGGGCTCATGCACCGGTCTCCAAGGGCCGCCCGCATCGCGGACAAACCTCCGCAGTTCGCCGCCCTGGGCCTCCCAGCCTGCCGTTGTGATCACCACGACCTGGCGCACGTCGGCCGCGATCGATTGGGCCGCACCTTCATCCCCACTGGCGGGGATCATCGCTGCGACGAGCAGGATACCCGTGGCTGTTCGAGCCAGCTTTGCTCGCGCACGCATGCATGCTCCTCATCCGCCCCGGTGCCCCGCGGGTTTCCGCGGAAGCCGCCGTTGTAGTGGCCAGCCCGGCGAGTGTCGAGCGGCCGCCGTTTGACGCGCTCCGCCTGGCGGCAGGATATTCGTCGCGGGCGGCGGGTTGTCGGGCTCCACCACTGTGAGGATTGTCATGGGTTTTGTGACCGAGGGTTTCTGCCGCGGGGGCATCGTCGCCGCCGGGTTGATCTTGCTGGCCATAGCGGCCCCCGTGGCTGGGTGGGCCGTCGAGTCGGCCGACTCACTCGACGATGCGATTCTGCCCGTGATCGAGGCCCACGACGGTACGGTCGCCGCGGCCGCCCGGCTGCTCGACTCGGGCGTCGAGTTTCGGTTTCAGGCCGACCGGCCGATGCCAACGGCCAGCCTGATCAAGCTACCCGTGATGGTGGCCGCCTATGCGGCGGTGCAGGCTGGCCAGACCACGCTCGACGCACCGCTCGAACTCCAGGCCGAGGATCTCGTGCCGGGGTCCCGCAGTCTTGACAAGCTCTCGCCCGGCACCCGCGTGTCGCTCCGCGATGCGATCCGGATGATGATCGCGGAGTCTGACAACACCGCCACGAATCTCGTGATCCGGCAGATCGGGCTCGATAGGGTGAACGCCACGATGCAGCGGCTCGACCTCGCCGGGCTACGGCTCCATTCGCCGGTCTACCGCCGGAGCGACTCGGTCGATCTTGAGGCCAGCCGGAAGTTCGGGCTCGGCCAGGGCACGGCCTGGGAGTTTGTTCAACTCGCCGAACTGATCGAGTCGCGGGAGCTCGAGCGGCAGGGCCTCGTCGGGCCCGGGGCGTGTGGCGAGATGCTCGACCACCTGCGGGCCTGCGAGGATCGCACGATGTCGCCCCGCGATCTGCCCGCGGGGGTGACGGTGGCCCACAAGACCGGCTGGGTGGCGGGGATCCGCACCGACGCCGGGATCATCAGCACGAAGGCTGGCCCGATCGCGTTTTGCCTGCTCACTTCCGACAACCGCGACACCCGCGGCCCTGGTGGGGCCGCCGACAACCTCGCGGCCCGGTTTGCCGCCGAACTCGTCGCCTACGCCAACGCGATCGAGCCGCTGCCACCCGGGCCAATGGCCTCAGGCGCCGTGGGCGAACTCGTGGCCGATCTCCAGCGGACGCTCAACGCCCGGCTCCCATCCGAGGCGGCGATCAGTGTGGATGGTGATTTTGGCCCGGGCACGGCGGCCGCCGTTCGCCGCTTCCAGCAGGCCGCCGGCTTGCCCGCGACCGGGAGCGTGGACGAGGCCACCTGGCAGGCGCTCGGGGTCTTGGTGACCGCGGCCACGCCGACGCCCGGCGGGTCAGAGCCACCGCCGCGGCAGCCGGCCGACGATCCGCACGGGATCCCGTTCGTGACGGCCAAAGCCTGGGTGATCATGGACGGGCAGAGCGGGGAACTCGTGGCGGGCCATGAGTCCGAGGCCTTTCGCCACCCTGCCAGCATCGTCAAGGTGATGACCGCCGTGCTGGCCCTCGAGGCAGGAGCCGCCGATCCCGCCGTCTTCGATGAGACGATCCACGTCTCCGAGCGAGCCGGGCTGGAGAGCGGTTCCCGGGCCGGGTTGATGCCGGGCGACCGCGTGACGGTGGGCGAGCTGCTCTACGGCCTGATGCTCCCCTCGGGCAACGACGCGGCCGTCGCCTTCGCCGAACACTTCGGCCCGCGGCTCGGCGACGCAGCGGGGGATCCTCACGACCAGTTCGTGGCGGCGATGAACGCGCGGGCGAAGTCGCTCGGCCTCGAGTCGACCCGCTACGGCAATCCCCACGGCAAAACGGTGGAGGGCTGTGGCTCGACGGCCCGCGAAACGGCAATGCTCGTGCGGCATGCGCTCGGCCTGCCCCGGTTTCGGGAGATCGTGGGCACGCGGGAACGGCAGAGCACGCTCGCAAACGCTGCCGGCTTCTCGCGGCCGGTCGTCTGGCGGAACACGAATCGGCTGCTGGGTATCGAAGGCTACTCCGGGGTGAAGACGGGCACCACGTTCGCCGCGGGCTGCTGTCTGGCTTCCTGTGGCGAACGGGCTGGGCGGGAACTGATCGTGGTGGTGCTCGGCAGCACGTCGGGTGACGGCCGCTACACCGATTCCCGCAACCTGTTTCAGTACGGCTGGCGGCGGATTGAGGCGAGCCATTGATAGAACCCGTGGGGGCAGGCTTGCAGCCTGCCCGAATCGGCGTCGGTTCCATAGAGAAGCAGCGTCAACTGGACGGTCGGGGTCGCCCATGCCGCTTGTATTCGCGCTGTCGCCGCCGACCCGCGTCGGCTCGGGCTTGCGGTCGCCGAGCAAAGCTCGGCTTCCCGAGGCAGCGTCAACTGGACGGTCGGGGTCGCCCATGCCGCCTCGCCGGACGTTCGCTTCGGCCTTCCGGGCCTTCGCTCACTCCGAGGAAACGGCGCTCCGCC
>JBJOHE010000424.1:0-11603 GCA_046047895.1 Planctomycetota bacterium
CCGAGGTCGTCTGGAGCGGATCCTGGAGCATCAACACGGCCGGCCCGGCCTGGTTCGACGAAGACTACGGCGCGGTGACCGACGGGGCGAAATACCGATTTGCCACCGTGAACGCTTCGCAGGAGACAGCGACCGCCGTTTACGCCCCTACGATCCCCGAGGCGGGGCTCTATCCGGTCTACGTCTGGGCGGCCGCCTCGTCGAATCGCACCAACCAGCTCTATCGAGTCAACCACGCCGGCGGCAGCACGGAAGTGCGTGTCGATCACCGGAAGGTCGGCAACGGCTGGGTCTGGCTGGGGAGTTACCAGTTTGATGCCGGCCGATCGCTCGAGCGGGGCTCGGTGACGATCAGCAACCTGTCGGCGGCGGGCGGCTCCGTGGTGATCGCCGATGCCGTGCGGTTCGGCAACGGAATGGGCGATCTTCCCTGGGGGCCCGGGGGCATCGGCACGGGGAGCGTGTCGGGCTATCCGCGGGAAGACGAGGGCTCGCTGCTCTGGGCATGGCGGGCCGTGGGGCAAAGCACGGCCTTCTCGAGCCCGTCATCCGTGATCGGCACGAGCAACGTCTCCGCGCCGCTGCGGATGGCCGAGCACATGAACGTCGATGCCAACCCTTACGGCACGAGTATCTACGTCGGGTTCCACTCCAACGCCACCACTGGCAATACGGCCACTGCCGTGAGTCGCGGTGCCATCGGCCTGATTCATTCGTCGAGCCCGACCCCCAACCAGGCCTCGCTCGCCGCCACGATGGCCGAGCAGATCAATCTCGACATGCGAGCCCTCGACGGCAGTTTCGAGCACGACTGGAGCACCCGCACGGCCGCCTCGACCCTCAAGGGCAGTTACGGCGAGATCACCAACTCGCGAGCGGCCGGCGAATTCGACGCCACGATCATCGAGGTGGCCTTCCACGACAACACGCTCGACGCCGAACTCCTCCGCGATCCGCAGGCCCGCGACCAGATCGCCCGCAGCACCTACGAGGCCACGCTCGAGCATTTTTTCAACTTCCCGGGCTCGCTGCCGAAGCCGGCCAACGTCACGCTCCCCTCGCCGCCGCAGCAGGTTCAGGCCGTGGCCGCGGGGGACGGGGCGGTCACCGTCTCCTGGACAGCCGGCAAGAGTTCGGCCGGCGGTTTCAACGGCGTCTTCGGCAGCCCGGCCACCGGGTTCTGCGTGTATACCTCGGTCGACGGCGTGAGCTTTGACGGCGGCACGGTCGTGTCCGGCGGGGCAGCCCGGTCGGCCACGCTCTCCGGCCTCGATCCCGAGCGGCCGTATTTCTTCCGGGTCGTGGCGGAGAACGCCGGCGGCCGATCGCGGCCGACGGAGGTGGTGGGGGCGTTGCCCGCGGCGGGGCGGCGGCAGATCCTCGTCGTCAACGGCTTCGACCGACTGGATCGCTCCCAGAACTTCGTGCAGGCCTACCCGTATGGCGGTGGCGGCACGACGGAGCGAGTCTGGGCCGGATTCAACAATCCGCGAAACCAGGCGGGGCCGACGATCGCCGCGATCGCGGCGGCCGCTCCCGGTGTGCGGGTCGATGCCACGAGCAACGAGGCGGTGATCGCGGGGAGCGTCAGGCTGGCCGATTACGATGCGGTGGTCTGGATTCTCGGCAACGAATCTGTGACCGATCGCACGTTCGACGCCACGGAGCAGGCGGTCGTGTCGGCGTTCGTGGCCGGCGGCGGGAGCCTGTTTGTGTCGGGCTCGGAGCCGGGTTATGACCTCGACGCCCGGGGCAATGGCCAGGCCTTCTTCCGTGGCGTGCTCGGTGCCCGGGCGGTGGCCGACGATGCGGCGACCTACCGGGCGGCCCCGGTGGCCGGCGGTCTGTTCGCCGGTCTGCCGGAGTTGCGGTTCTCCAATGGGGCGGCGTTTTCCAGCCTGCCCGAGCAGCGGTTCAACGTCGCCTTTCCCGACGTCCTTGCGGCCGAGCCCGGCGGCGAGATCCCGCTCACCTATGTCGGCGGCCTCGGTGGCGGGGCCGCCACGTATCGGCCAGCTACGGCGGACCAGGGGGCGGTCGTGGTGCTGGGCTTTCCCTTCGAGTCGATCGAGGGAGCCCAGCAGCGGGCTGCGGTGATGGGTCGTGTGCTTGAAGGGCTAGGCGTGGCGCCGGACGGAAACACGATGCTCCTGGAGGTCGGCGCCGGCGAAGAGATTGTCGATGCCACGCCCCGCGAGGGCGGCGAGCCGCTGGTGAAACGGGGGGCGGGCACGGTGATTCTCACCGCCGCCAGCCAGCATACCGGCGGCACGGTGGTCGAGGCGGGCACGCTCATCATTCGCCATCCCGCCGCCCTCGGCTCCGGCGGCCTCGTGATCCAGGCTGGCGGTCGGGTGGTCGTCGACCTGGGAGGAAGTCAGCTGCCGCTGGCGGCCCTCGATCTTGCAGCCGGAGCCACGCTCGACCTCGGTGCAGGAGCGATCCGGATTGCCTCCGGCGGCCTCGAACTCGCGACGCTCCAGAGCCTCGTCACAGCCGGGCGGGCCGGCGGCAGTTGGACCGGAGCGGGGATCACGAGCACCGCCGCGGTGGGCCAGCCGTTCTACGCGGTTGGCGTTCGCCCGCTTGCCGACGGCTCGCTGCTGGCCGGCTTCGCCGCGGTGGGCGACGCGAACCTCGATGGCAGCGTCGACATCCAAGACCTGATCCTCGTGTCGGCCGGTGGCCGATACGGATCGGGAGCCGCCGACGCGGGCTGGTGGCAGGGGGACTTCAACGACGATCGCCGCGTCACGATCGGCGATCTCGTGATTCTCGTGGCCTCGTCCCTGTATGGCTCGGGCCCCTACCGCCCGCCGGGCTCGACGGCCGTCGCGGCGAGTTGGTGAAGGAGTTCCACCGTCTCCTCCCAGCCGACGCAGGCGTCGGTGATCGATTGTCCGTAGACGAGGTTGGCGGGATCGTGGCAATCCTGCCTGCCGGCCACGAGGTGGCTCTCGATCATCGCGCCGACGATCGAGGAACCACCGGCAGCCCGTTGGCCGGCGATGCTGGCCACCACCTCCCGCTGGCGACGGTAATCCTTGCTGCTGTTGCCGTGGGAGCAGTCGACCATCAGCCGCTCCGACACCCCCGCCTTCCGCAAGGCGGCGACCGCCTCAGCGACTGACTGCGGATCGTCGTTGCGGCCCCGGTCGGATCCGCGGAGGATCACATGGCAGTCGGGGTTTCCCGTGGTCTCGACGATCGCCACCATGCCCTGCTTGGTGACCGAAAGGAAGTGGTGGCCGATCGCCGCCGCCCGGATCGCGTCGATCGCGATCCCGACGCGGCCGTCGGTGCTGTTCTTGAAGCCGACCGGGCAGGAGAGCCCGCTGGCCAACTCACGATGCACCTGGCTCTCGGTGGTGCGGGCGCCGATCGCTCCCCAGCTCACGAGGTCGGCCATAAACTGCGGCGTGATCGTGTCGAGAAACTCGCAGCCGGCCGCGAGGCCGAGCCGGGCCACGTGGATCAAGAGTCCGCGGGCGGCGTGGAGGCCACGGTTGATCTTGAAGGAGCCGTCGAGGTCGGGATCGTTGATCAGGCCCTTCCAGCCGACGGTCGTGCGGGGCTTCTCGAAGTAGACCCGCATCACGATCTTGAGTCGCCCGGCGAGTTCGTCGGCCAGCGGCGCCAGGCGGGCGGCGTACTCCTGGGCGGCGGCCACGTCGTGGATCGAGCAGGGCCCCACCACCACGAGCAGCCGGGGATCGTCGCCCCGGAGGATCGCCTGAATCTCACGGCGATGTCCGCTGATCGACCGCGCGATCTCGTCGGTCGCGGGCATCTCTTCGAGAAGGATCGCCGGCGGAATCAGCGGACGGAGGTTCTTGATTCGGAGGTCGTCGATGCGGGGGTTGGCCCCGCGGATGTCTTCGAGCATGGGAGCGGCAGGGAGGGAACGGCGCAGAACGCCATGAGTATGCACCGGCCGGTCTAAAACTGGTACTCAAAGCCGAGCGACAGGCCCTGGGCCCAGAAGCTGGTGGTCCAGAGATCGAATCTCGGAGCGGCGGGGCCAGTGAGCGTGCCCCCGCCGAACTGGCTGGGATTGACCGTGGTGTCGATCTGGTCAGCCGCCCTGCCGACCGTCGTCCAATAGAGGAAGGTGTAGCCCACCAGGAAGCGGCACTGCGACCAGAGGGCGTAGTCGGCGGTGACCCCGAATTCCCCCATCGCGGCAAACAGCGAGTCGTCGAAGCGGCCGATGTTCGTCGGCTGGGCGAGCACGCCGCCGGGATAGCTGCCGGTGACGATCGTTTCGGCGCCGATCGTCTGCGTCGTCGTGGTGGAGCCCGCGATCGTGGTGCCGACCGAACTGGCGCCGAGGGCCACCTTGCCGAGCAGCTGGAGTGACCAGCGGTTTCGCCACCAGCGTTCGATCAGGCCGAATTCGCCGCCATTGAATTGGCTGAGGGTGCGAAACGAATCGGTCGTGGTGTAGCCGTCGATCGGACTGCCTCCCGTCGACAAGAGCGAGGTGGCCGTGTTGGTGAGCCGGTCTTCCAGCATCAGGTAGCGGTAGCCGCCCACGAGATACCGGCGGTGAAACTTTTCGCAGGCGATCGCATGCCGATAGATCACGTCGACGCTGCCGAACTGCGTCGTGAGGTTCAGCTCGGTCGCCTGGGCGAGGTCGAGAGGATCGGCCGGGGGCATGCCGGGCTCGGCCACCACCACCGCAGCGGGCAGGCCGGAGACGGCGCTCACGAACGGGATCGCGAGCCACGGGGCGCCGCCGACCGATTCCATCGTCGCCTGCTCGCTCGTGTTGGCGAGGCCGATCCAGCTGGCCTCGATGCCCCGCTCCTGCCGCGGCGTAAACCAGTAGCCGGCCGCCAGCCTGGCGCCTGACCGCATCGGCCCGTCGACGCCGCCGTTGCCGTAGAGAATTCGCGTGCCGGGCGTGCCGATCACGCCCGCGTCGGCGACGGGCGTGCCATACGGGCTGGCGGTGACGAGCGGGGGCAGCGAGGTGCCCTGCGTGGCCCAGAGCAGGTATTCAGCCGAGAGCCAGGCGCGGCCGGGGAGTTCCGTGCGAAACACGCGGGTGTGGTCGCGGCTGCACCAGCAGCGGTTCGTCGAAAGCCGGTACGCGAGCTCGCCGGGCCCCATCCAAGCTTCGTCCACGAGGTTGCGGTCGCAGCAAGAGGCCGGGATCGGCTCGGCATGCCAGGCGAGCAGGCCGGCGGGCGACTCCGCGTGGTCGGGGTAACGATAGGGATCGAGGCCGCCTGGCACCTGCGGCTCGTCGGCCCGCTTCGGCGGCGGCCAAGCCGATTCGGAGGCTCGTTCGTCGGCCGCGTCGCCGACCGACACCGGGTAGCCCAGCGGGTCGGGCTGCTTTGCCGTGCCCACCTCGGCGCGGTTGATCGCCGGAGCTGCCGCGAGGATGGCAGCCGCCAGCAGAGTTCCACAGTGTGTCGGGCCGATCCGCACGGTCACCGCCTCGGTGCGCAGAGTCTCTTCTGGAAAGATGTATCGGTCGGAGAAACCCTCCTGCCCCAGGAATCTCGCGCCCGCGGCGATGCAGGTTACGCAGGCAGCCCAGGTTTCGCGACCGTTCAAGTCGGAAGGGCGTAAACGCCGATACAAAACCCGGTGGCCGGGCCGATGCTGCGCCCAGATCCGCCGGTTCGATCGCCGTGGTTCCAGGGGGGCCTGGATCTCACGCCCGATGGCTCCCGCCCGTTCTCGTCCGCCGCTCGTGCTCCTGCTCGCCGCGATCGCGGTGACGGCCGTCTGCGGCTGTTCGCGGGGCCGTTACTACCTCCAGGCCGATCGGGAGGTCAGCACGCTGCTGGCGGAGAAGTCGTGCGATCCCCGCTGGGCTTTGCCTGTCAACTACACCGTGCGGCAGGACGAGCGGAGCCGGTTTTACGACGCCTACAACCAGATCTTCCCGCCGATGCCGCCGGACGATCCCACCGCCCATCGCTACATGCACTGCATCGACGGGAAGAAGGGGTTCCCGCGCTGGCACATCAACGGCGATCGCACCACGCTCGACAATCCCGACTGGCGGCAGCGGCTCCACGAGGTGGTGGAGCTGACCGACGCTGGGGCGATCAAGCTCGACCTCGATTCGGCGATCCGGCTCGCCTACCTCAACTCGCTCGACTGGCAGGACCAGCTCGAGACGCTCTACCTCTCGGCCCTCGACGTGAGCACCGAGCGGTTTCAGTTCGATGTGCAGTTCTACGGCGGCAACACGACCGCCTACGCCAATCGCGGGCCACTCAATCCGGCAGGCGAGAGCACCATCTGGCAGACCGACACCAATCTCGAAGCCCGGAAATACTTCGCAACGGCCGGCGAGGCGGTCGTCGGTGTGCTCAACTCGATCGTCTGGCAGTTTGCGGGGTCGGATCAATACGCGAACGTGTCGCTGCTCAACTTCACGCTCCTCCAGCCGCTCCTGCGAAACGCCGGCCGGTCGATCGCGCTGGAGCGGCTGACGATCGTGGAGCGGGCCTTGCTCGCGAATCTCCGACGGCTGCAGTTCTACCGCCAGGGTTTCTTCCTCACGGTGGCCGTGGGGGCGAACAACCCGCCGGGGCTGCAGCGGCGGGGCGGTTTCTTCGGCGGCACCGGCTTCGCGGGCTTCACGGGCACCGGCGTCGGCGGCTTTGGGAACCTGGGCGGCGTGTTCTTCGGCGGTGGTGGCGTGGGGCTCCAGATCGGCGGCAACACCGGTGGGGCCGGCTTCGCCGGTGGCGGCGCAGGGAACGTGGGCGGCTTCCTCGGGATTCTCCAGGCCCGGCAGCAGATTCGGAACGCGGAGCAGAACGTGGCCGCCCAGGAGCGGGCCCTCGCGCTTCTGGATGCAAACCTCGAGGCTGGGCTCGTGGGCGTCGAGCAGGTCGATCAGCTCCGTCAGAGCATCGAGACCAATCGAGCCGGGCTGCTCCAGGCCAAGACCACGCTCACCAACCAGCTCGAGAGCTTCAAGGTGAACGTGCTCTGCGTGCCCTCCGACACGGCGGTGGCGATCGACGAGGGCTTCATGGAGCAGTTTCAGTTCATCAGCCCGGAGATGGAGTCGCTGCAGAACGACCTGGGCGACTTCCTGGCGACCTACTCCTTCGGCGCCGAGGAGCCTCTCAAGGAGACAGATGATCCCCGGCAGGATGCCCCGGGCGAGAATCCCGAGGCGCTCGAACTCGTGCCGCCGGCGGTCGCAGGGGAGCCCGAGCTGCTGCCGGCGCCGCGCAGCGAGGCGGGGGGCGAGCCCGAGCAGTCGGGGGCGACAGACGAAGCAGCGACCGAATTGGTCGAAGAGGAGGTCGACAAGACGCTCGTGACCGTGGCCCTGGCGGCACTCGACGGGATTCGGCAGCGAGTGGTCGAACAGGCGACGGTGGTCGAGGGCGACCTCGAGCGGGCGGCCTCGGCCGCTGCGAGCCGGCTGGCCGGGATGCGGCCCACCGAGCGGGAAACCTTCCACCGCGAGATGCGGCTGCTCGCCGATGACCTCGCCAGGCTGCTCGGCGACATCCGCCGGGCTGAGGCCGAGATCGAGCGGATCGGGGAGGGCCTCACTCCCGAGAACCTGCGGGAGTCGGCCGACGCGGTGGCGCGGCTCGTGACCCAGGTGTCGGGCGGGGTGGACGAGATCTCGCTGATCCAGGCCCGGGCTCGGGTGGAGGCGATCACGATCGTGCCTGAGAAACTCGACCCCGACATCGCCTTCGAGATCGCCCGAGCGAACCGGCTCGACTGGATGAACAACCGGGCGGCCCTCGTCGACCAGTGGCGGCTGATCCAATACAACGCAATGTCGCTGCTGGCGGGCCTCGATGTGGAGATTGCCGGCGACCTGCGGACCACCGGCAACAATCCGGCCAGGTTCCGTGCTCCCACCGGGGCCCTCGGCGCCAGCCTCCGATTCGACGCCCCGCTCACCCGGCTGATCGAGCGGAACAACTTCCGCCAGGCGATCGTCGATTATCAGCAGGTGCGGAGGCAGCAGATCCAATACGAGGATCGGATCAAGCTCTCCCTGCGGCAGTCGCTCCGCCAGCTGGAGCTCGACGAGCGGAACCTCGAAACCCAGCGGCGGGCCGTGATCATCGCGATCCGTCGCGTCGACCAGACCCGGCTCACGCTCAGCCAGCCGGCACCGCCGCCGCCGCTGCCGGGGCCCGACGGCACAATCGCCGAGGATCCCTCGGCCGCCCAGTTCAGCCCCACCGCCACCCTCAACCTGATTTACGCCTTCAACGACCTTCGCAGTTCGCAGGACGCGCTCACGAGCATCTGGATCAACTACTACGCCACCCGGGCGAGCCTCGCCCAGCAGCTCGGTGTCATGGAACTCACCGACGATGGCCTCTGGATCGACCGGCCGTTCTCCGGCGCCGACCGGGCCTGTGCCGACGAGATGCCTCTGCCGCCGCCGGTGCCGCCGGAGTGGCTCGAGCATCTCGAGGAGATCTCGACCCCGAGGCCCTATCCCAAGGACTTCGAGCTTGAGGATGCGGCTGCTGCAGGCGAGCGAAAGTGGACCTTCTCCAGCCTGGGTGAGATACTGCCATGAGAAGCCAGGTCGAACGTCTGCGGCGTCCCGGAGATGTCGTCACGAGCCGCGGCACCCGGCCAATGGGCCCGTGGGGGCACGTTTGCAGCCTGCCCGGCGGGAGCTGTCGGAGGAGCGAAGGATGAGCATCGCGACTGACCCGCGGGCCGGAGCAGAGGGCGGTCGGGCCGATGCGGCCGCGATCGCCGAAATCCTCGGCAGCCCCATGGCCGCAGCCGAGCCGGCTCCGCCGCCCCGCCGCCGGCGGTTTCCGCTCTGGCTCGGGCTGCTGTTGGCGGCCGGCGGTGCGGCGGCCGTGGCTTACCCCTGGCTGACGGCGACCCTCGGCGGCCGGGATGCCGCCGCCGCGCTCGACGCGATTCCCTCCACGGTCGTCCGCCGCGGCGAACTCACGATCTCGGTAACCGAGGAGGGAAGCCTCGTCAGCGATGAAAACGTCGACATCGTCTGCGGCGTGGCGGGCGGGGCCACGATCGTGTGGCTGGTCGACGACGGAGCGCGGGTGACCGAGGGCATGGAGATCGTGCGGCTCGACGATTCCACGATCGCCGAAAATGCCACTGCCCAGCGAATCGCCTTCGAAAAGGCCCGGGCCGCGATGATCCAGGCTGAGAAGGACCACGCCGCTGCGACGATCGCCGTCGAGGAATATCGGGAGGGCACCTTTAAGAAGGAGCTGCGGATGGCGGAGTCGAGTGTGACGGCAGCCACCGAGAGGCTCCAGGCCACGCGGAACACACTGGCCTACGGCGAACGGATGTTTCGCAAGGGCTACATCTCGCCCCAGCAGCTCGACGCTCAGAAGTCGGCCGTGGAGCGGGCCGAGCTCGACCTCGGCACCGCCGAGATCTCACTCGACGTGCTCACCCGGTTCACCAGGCCCAAGATGATCACCGAGCTCGAGAGCGTCCGCGACGCCGCCGCGGCCCGGCTGGCGAGCGAGCAGGCCGCGCTCGAGCTCGAGCAGGTGAAGCTCGATCGGCTCAACGCCCAGCTGGCAAAGTGCGTCGTCAAAGCCCCCAAGGACGGGCTCGTGATCTACGCCAACGACCGCAATCGTGACCGGGAGAGCGAGGTCAAGGCGGGAGCGATGGTGAGCGAGGGCAAGACGATTCTCCGGCTGCCGAATCTCAGCAAGATGCGAGCCGACGTAGAGGTGCACGAGTCGAAGGTTGACAAGATCCGGCCCGGGATGAAGGCCCATATTCGGGTCCAGGGGCGGGAGTTTGCCGGGGAGGTGGCGGCGGTTGCCAATCGGCCGCAATCGAATTGGCTCTCCTCGGCAAAAAAATATGTGGTCGAGGTGCGGATCGACGGCAACACCGAAGATCTGCGGCCGGGCTTCACGGCCGAGGTGGAGATCATCGTGGCCGATCTCACCGACGTGATCGCGGTGCCGGTGGCGGCGGTGATCGAGCAGCAGGGGGAGTATGTCTGCGCCGTGCGACAGGGCGACACGGTGGAGCGGCGGGTGGTGACCCTGGGGCAGAGCAACGACCGGCAGGTGGAGATCCTCGCGGGGATTGAGCCGGGCGAGACGCTCCTGCTCAATCCGCGCGCCGTGCTGCCGGACGCCGGCGCCCCGGCCGAGGCCGCCGGCGAGGCAGCGTGAGCGGGGCCCCGTGAATCTCTTTCAGCAGCTTCGGCTCGGGTTTCGCAGCCTCCTGCTGCACAAGCTCCGTTCGGCGCTGGCGGTGCTCGGGATTCTGATCGGCGTCACGGCCGTGATCTGGCTCGTGGCGATGGGCGAGGGGGTGAGCTTCCAGGCCCAGCAGCAGATCAAGGATCTCGGGGCGACGAGCATCATCGTCCGCACGATCAAGCCCACGGAGGAGGCCAATCGCGAGGCCGGTGGCCGCACGGGCATCGCCTACGGTCTGTTGCGAGACGACTACGAGCGGATTCTCGCGAACGTGCCCACGGTGACTCGGGCGGTGCCGATGCGGGAGATCAGCCGCGAGGTGCGGCACGGCGAGTTCTCGCTCGACGCCCAGCTGATCGGCTGCACGCCCGAGTATTTCGAGATCAACCGCTTGCCGATCGCCCGGGGTCGGCCCCTCTCCGGCGCCGACATGAAAAACCTCGACAACGTGGCGGTGCTCGCCCACGAGGTGGCCGCGCGGCTGTTTCCAATCGACGATCCGCTCGGGCGGACGGTCCAGATCGGCACCGACTTTTACGTGGTGGTGGGCGTGGCCGAGCAACGGACGAGCGCCGCGGCGATCGGCGGCAGCTTCGCAGCCCGCCAGTACGACCGCGACGTCTACATTCCGCTGGCCACCTTCCGGGCGCGGATCGGCGACCGGGTGATCACGATCCGGGGCGGGTCGTTCCAGAACGAGACGGTGGAGCTCGACCAGGTGACGGCCGTGGTGGACGACATCACGGCGGTCGACGCCTCGGCCGACATCATCCGCGACCTGCTCGGCCGGTATCACAAGCAGACCGACTACGCCGTGGTCGTGCCCAAGGAGCTGCTCGAGCAGGCCGAGGCGATGCGGCTGATGTTCAGCGTGCTCCTGCTCCTGATCGCCGGCATCTCGCTGCTCGTGGGCGGGATCGGGATCATGAACATCATGCTCGCCACCGTCACGGAGCGGACCCGTGAGATCGGCATCCGCCGGGCGCTCGGGGCGACCAAGGGGGAGATCGTGCAGCAGTTCCTCTGGGAGACGGTCGTGCTCTCCGGCACCGGTGGTCTGCTTGGCGTGGGGATCGGCTTCCTTTGCGGCCCGACCGTGCGGCTCGTGCGAACCGGCCTGGCCCGGCTGCTGCCCCAGCTCTGGTCGAGCCTGCCGCCATCGATCCGCGACCTCGAACCCCGCCTGGCGGCCTGGTCGATCATCGCCGCCTTCGGGATCTCCGTGGCGGTCGGGATCCTGTTTGGGATCTACCCGGCCAGGCGGGCGGCCAACATGGATCCGATCGAGGCGCTGCGGCATGAGTGAGCAGCCGATGATCGACGCCGACGTGGTCGCCAGCGTGCGAAACGTCACGAAGCTCTACCGGCTTGGCGGCCACGACGTGCGGGCCCTCGACGGGCTGTCGATCGAGTTTCGCC
>JBJOHE010000425.1:0-14257 GCA_046047895.1 Planctomycetota bacterium
TCCAGGAGCCGCTGATCGGATAGACGAGCCCGGTGAGGATCGCGGTGTAGACGAGATACCCGCCGAACTTGAGACGTCCTGCCACAGCCCCCGACACAATCGTCGCAGCCGTCGCGGCGAATGCCACTTGAAAGAGGAAGTCGGCCGAATTGCTGGCATAGGCTCCGTCGGAGTAAGCGGGGGGCGCGGCCCAGACCTCCACGCCGTCTTTCTCGGTCACTTGGGCATCGCGCCCGACGAAGGATTCGATCGCGCCCAGGTAGCCCGGCACAATCCAGCTGTCACCCGGATACATCAGGTGATACCCGAGAAACAAAAACAGAAGCACCCCGACGCAGAAGTCCATCACGTTTTTCGACAGAATGTTGACCACGTTCTTGGCCGAATTCAGGCCGATTTCGACCATCGCGAACCCGGCCTGCATGAAGATCACGAGCACCGCGCAGATGAACATGATCAGGGTGTTGATCGCGTAGTCGTTGCCGTCGTCGTAGGAGAGTGACGCCACGGGGTCGCCCTCATTCCAGCCGGCCGGATTCGCTTCCGCGGTCTCGGTGGCCGCGGCTTCATCTTCCGCGAGGGCCGTGGGAGAAAAGGGCAGGGCGATGGCCGCGGTCAGGCAGCAACTGAACAACAACCAGGCGACATGTGTTCGCATCAAGGTGGGCAAGGACATTCGTGGCCTCATCGGAAGGAAAAAGGATCGAGCACCTCCGCTGTGCCGAAATCCGGGGGACGCGGCCAGGGCCACGCTCAGATTCCGCCGCTGCCTCGCAGAGCAATTGGCGTGCCAGGAGGATCCCGCGACACGGCTGCCGCGGTGCCGCTGCCGTCCCGCCGGAGTGCAAAATCCCTTGTTTTTCCGAAGAATTTTGCAGGTCTTCGTGGCGACCGTCGCCGCCGGAGATTTCTTGTCGTCGCGGCACCGCCCCTGCCCAAATGACCCCGGCCGCTCATTTCCCGCGCAGGCCGCTGACGCGGGAACAGGCATTGGCCGCGGGAAACCTCCGCGGCGAACCGGGGGGACCCGCTCAGGCCGTGCTCAAAAGGTCGCCACGCGGCCGTCGGCCGGCGGGATGCCGTCGTCGCCGGCCGGCGGCCCCGCCTGGCGGGCGACGTCATCGTCGAGCAGGTCGGCATAGCGGCCGAGGTGGGGCAGGCCGGTGAGGTCGAGGAAGTTGGCGAGCAGCCGGTAGCCGTGGCGGGTGAGGATCGACTCCGGGTGGAATTGCACGCCGTGGACTCCGCGGGCCTCGTCGGCCACGGCCATGATCGTGCCCGCCTCGTCGCAGGCGGTCACGACGAGGCTCTCAGGCAGGCTCGCTGGATCGACGACGAGCGAGTGGTAGCGGCAGGCCGTCATCGGGCTGGGGATGCCCGCGAAGAGGTTGACCGCGTCGTGATGGATCTGGCTCGTGCGGCCGTGCCGAGCCTCCGAGGCCCGCACGATCCGCCCGCCGAGGGCGGCGGCGATCACCTGATGGCCGAGGCAGACGCCGAGGATCGGCAGGCTGCCGTGGAAGGCCCGCACCGCCTCCACCGAGCAGCCTGCCTCGGCCGGCGTGCAGGGGCCGGGAGAGATCACGAGGGCCGTCGGCGCGAGCCGGCGGAGCGTTGCGATCGAGATGCCGTGCGCAGGGACGACGACCGTCGGCGCGCCCAACAGCCGGAACTGCCGGGCGAGGTTGAACACGAAGCTGTCGCGATTGTCGAGCACGACGATCATGCGAGTCGGCCTCCGATACCGAGGTCGTCGAGCACGCGGAGCATGCCTTCGGCCTTGTGGAGCGATTCGGCGTATTCGGCCGTCGGATCACTGGCGGCCGTGATCCCGCCGCCCGCGGAGAATGAGACGAGGCCCTCGCCCAAGATGAAGCTGCGGATCAGGAGGTTGAAGTCGGCCGAGCCGTCGAGGCCGAGGTAGCCGAGGCAGCCGCAGTAGGCCCCGCGGGCAATGCCCTCCTGCTCGGAGATGATTTCGCAGGCCCGCCGCTTTGGGGCGCCGGTGACGCTGCCGCCCGGCAGCGCCGCGATCACGGCGTCGAGGGCGGTAAGCCCCGGCCGCAGCCGGCCGGTCACCACCGAGACGAGATGCTGCACGTAGCGGTATCGCTCGAGCCGGCAGAGCACCTCCACCCGCACGCTCTCGGTGCGGCAGACCCGCGCCAGATCATTTCGCACGAGGTCGACGATCATCACATTCTCGGCCCGGTCCTTCTCGCTCGCGGTGAGGTCGGCCCCGGCATAAAAATCCGCCTCCGGGCTGGCGATCACCCGGCGGGTGCCCTTGATCGGATGCATCCGCACCTCGCCCTGCCGCACCTGCAGAAACCGCTCCGGCGACATGCTCACGAGCTGCGGGCCGCCCGGAGCCACCTCGAAGCAGGCGGCGAACGGGGCGGGATTGAGCCGTCGGGCGGCGAGGTGAAGCGACACGGGGTCGACCGCCGCGGCCGCGGTGAGCCGCTGGGCCAGGTTGGCCTGGAAGATGTCGCCGGCGAGCACCGCGTCGATGCCAGCCCGGACCATCTCCAGATACCCGTCGCGGGGATGCGACGTGTGGATCGCCGGCCGGCCGGGAAGCGGGCCACCGGCGAGGGGGGGCGGCTGGCAGGCAGCAGCCGTCGACAATTCCTTGAAGGCCGGCGAAGCAGGAGCGAGAACGGCCGCCAGCCGTGCCGCGGCCCGCTCCCGCCGCTGCTCCGGACCCCGGGCCGGTATCCCCTGCGAGATAAACCAGCCCCGCTCGCAGTCGTGGTCGTAGGCGAAGACCACGTCGTAGAGGTGGAGCGCGAGCAGCGGCACGGCCGGCGCCGCGTCCGGCGGGCTCGGCAGGCCAAGCGCCGCCAGGCCACAGTCGTAGGAGATCAGCCCGGCGAGCCCGCCTTGAAACGGCGGCAGCCCGGGGATCGTGGGCGTCGCCAGGTCGGCCAGCAGGCCACGGACGCCGGCGAAGGCCTCGGCCACCGCAGCGATCGTGCCTGACAGGTCGCCGGCCGGATGGACGACAAGAGAGTGGATCGGATCGGCAGCCACAAACGACCAGCGGCCGAGCCGGGGCAGATCGACCTCGGCTGGAAGCGTTGGCCGGGGATCGGCGAGCGCCGAATCGAGGAACAGCGTGCCCGGCAGGCTGGCCGCATGGCGAAAGACATCGACCGGTCCGAGGCCGACCGCCGCTTCCGCCACGATCGCTCCGGAGGCGGTCGCATGACTTCGGGCGATCCAGCGGTGCTCGGGAGCGGGCCCCCGGCCGGCAGGGCGGGGCGGGGCGGGGCTCGGGGCGGGCTTCTTCATGACGCGGGGCTCACCTCCGACCCGCCGGCGGCGGCCGCCGCCCGGGCCGCCGCTCGCGAAGGTCCGTGGCCGATCTCGGGCTGGGTGAGATGGCCCCAGTCGAGCGGCTGGTCTTGGCGGTAGTCCTTGCCAAGCGTGAGGGCGGTGACTGCCTTGGCCATTTCGTATCCCAGGTAGAAGGCATGGGAAGGATCGACATCGGTTCGCCCGGCCGCCTGGAGGTCGTCGAAGAGGGCGAAGGGATCCCGTGACTCGAGGTGGAGCCCTGCTCCCACGAGGTGGATCATGCCGCGTTCCGCGAAGATCCGGAAGTTTGGGTCGCGGATCGCGGCGGCCAGCTGGTCGAGCACCTCCTCTCCGTGGACCTGGGGCCGGCCGGCCCGAAGCGTGATCAGCCGGGGCTCGACATGCTTGGGTAGCGTGTGGTGGGTGACGGCATGCCAGGCGAGGTCACGGGCCAGGCTGCATTCCCGCACGCTCGAGGCGGCCCAGTGGATCACCTCGGTGGTGAGCACGGAGCGAATGCCCGCCTCCTGGCAGAAGCCGATGAGGAGCGTGTTGACCCCGGCCGAATCGACGTCGGTGAGCTCGGTGACGTTGCCGATGCCCATCATCATCTCGGCGGCGGGATGCCGGCGGCGGACGTCGAGATACCGGCCGAGGCTCGCGGCGAATCCGAAGCCGATCGGCTCGAGGATCGGGTCGATCCGAAACGGCACGCCCGCGGCGGCCAGCCGCTCGATCGTGGCTTCGAGCCCCTCGAGCGTCGCCGGCACGTCGGGAATCGCCACCACCTCGCAGCCCCAGTCAGCCGCCGCGGCCACGTTCGTGGAGTTGACGGAAAGCACGAGCGACGCGCCAGCCCGCACCGCCGCCTCCACCTCCCGCCGTTCGAAGCTGTCGATGGACACGGTGAACCCCTCGGCTACGAGCATCCGCACGGCGTCGCCCGCGCCCGCCCAGATGGTCGCCGGATCGCAGCCGACGTCGATCCGGTCGGCGCCGGCGGCGACGAGTCGGCGGGCTTCCGCGAGCAGCGTTGCCGGCGAGAGCCGGGGGGCATGGTTGATCTCGGCGATGATCTCGATGTCGTGCCGGCCGTAGCCTTCGAGGTCGCGGCGCTTCTGGCCGAAGAACTCGTCGAGGCAGCGGAGGTCTTCAGGGCCCCGCTCGACCGTCACGCCCGCGGGCAGGGAGAAGGCCTCGAGCGGGCCGCGGCAGCCGCCGGGAATGATCACCCGCTCGGTGCCCGGCGGGATCTCCAGCCGCCTGGCGATCCAGGGCGTGGGCATGAGCGCAGCGACGGTGATCGGCATCGCCTGCACCGTCGCCGTGAATCCCACCCGCTCCGCGAGCCGGCCGAGGACCTGACGGAGCGACGGCTCGGCCAGCCGGCCGGTGACGAAGTGGATCTGCATGAGAAGCCCGAAGAAACACCCGCTGCCTCGCGGCTTCGTATGATACCGCTCGGATCCGCGTTCCGTGACCGTCGTTCCCCAACCCGTCGCGATGATTCTCGAAGGCATCGTCACCACCGTCGATCCGGCCGGCCAGATGCACCTGGCCGCGATGGGGCCAGACGTGGACGAGGCCGAGCGGGCCGCGGGCCGGATCACGCGGCTGCGGCTGCGGCCCTTCGCCACGAGCCAGACGGCGGCGAATCTCCGGCGGACGGGGTGCGGCGTGTTCCACCTCTCCGACGACGTGCTGCTGCTCGCGCGGACGGTCGTCGGGCAGGCCGGCGCGGCTCCGGCGGCCCGCCCGGCGGACGCCGTGGCTGGTTTCGTGCTGGCCGATGCCAGCCAGGCCTTCGAGTTCGAGCTGCACTCGATCGACGACTCGGCCGAGCGGTTCGAGGTCGAGGCGAACGTCGTGGCCACCCACGGCGGCCGGCCGTTTTTCGGATTCAATCGGGCGGCCCATGCCGTGGTGGAGGCTGCGATCCTGGTCACGCGGCTCCATCTGCTCGAGGCCGCCGAGATCCGCCGGCGGTTTGCAGAGCTCGAGCCGCTCGTGGCGAAGACCGGCGGGCCCCGCGAGCGGATGGCCTTCGACCTGCTCCGCGGCCGGCTGGACGAGCGGCCCTGAATCTGCCTTCGGCGGCAAACCTGCGGTACACTTCGTCCACGATGCCCGTCGAGTACCTGCCCTCTCCGTCCACCGTCATCGAGGTCCGCACCCCTGCGCGGCTGCATCTCGGGATGCTCTCGTTCGGCGTGCCGGGGGCCCGGTCGTTTGGCGGGGTGGGCGTGATGGTGGATCGGCCCGGCGTGCAGCTGAGGCTGCGGCTTGCCAACCGGCTCGAGGGCCGGGGGCCCCAGGCCGAGCGGGCGGTGAACTTTGCCCGGACCTGCCTCGAGGCCTGGGGCATGGGGGCCGTGGGCTGCCACCTGGAGGTGGTGGCCGCGCCGCCGAGCCATGCGGGCCTCGGCAGCGGAACCCAGCTTGGGCTGGCCGTGGCGGCCGGCATCCGGCATCTCTTCAGCGAGCCTCCGGGCGACGACGAGGCCAGAGGCTCCGCGGGGCCCGAGACGCTCGACGCCACCGAGCACGACTGGCTGTTCGACATCCGCGACGTGATGGATCTGGCCCGCGTCGTGGGCCGCGGCCGACGGTCGTGCGTGGGCGTGTACGGATTCAGCCGCGGCGGGCTGATCGTGGAGGCCGGGCGGATGCCCGTCGAGGGCGGAGCCGACGATGCGAGCCGGGCCTTTTCCCCGATGATCGCCCGGGCGCGGCTGCCGGCAGCCTGGCGGTGCGTGCTGGTGATCGGTCGGGAATCGGCCGGCCTCTCCGGCGACGCCGAGCGGTCGGCCTTCCAGCGGCTGCCGCCGGTGCCCGCCGAGGTCACGGCCGAGCTTTCCCGGATCGCGCTGCTGGAACTCCTTCCGGCCGCCGTCGAGGGGCGGTTCGTCGAGTTTGCCGCTGCCGTCCGCCGCTATGGTGACGCGGCGGGCCAGCCATTCGCCTCGGAGTCGGACCGGCTGCCCCATGCTGCCGCCACGGCCAATCTGCTCGAACTGCTCAGCGAGGTCGGAGCCCCTGGGTGTGCCCAGAGCAGTTGGGGCCCGGCTGTGATGGCCTGCCTCCCCACGCTTGAAGCGGCCGGGCACCTCGTGGAGATCCTCGACCGGCTTGGCCTGGCGAAGCACCACGACATCGTCATCGCCCGCTTCGACTCCCAGGGCGCCGTACTCCGGCAGGTGGAGTAGGGGCTGGTCGGGGCAACGACCCCGCCGTTTGCGAGGGCTTCGCGTCAGGCGGGCTGCGGTTCGAGGCCGTAGGCGGCAATCACCTGGCGGAGCTTGGCGGCCAGCGGCTGCTCGAGCGGCACCAGTGGCAGCCGCACCTCGCCTGTGTCGCGGCCCATCATCGCGAGCGCTGCCTTGATCGGGATCGGATTGCTGGCGAGGCCGAGCAGGTCGCGGCCGAGCGAGAACAGCCTGAGATGGAGTTCGCGGGCGGTGGCGAGGTCGCCCGAGTCGAAGGCGTCGCAGAGTGCCTTCATGTCGCCCGGCACGAGGTTGCCTACCACCGAGATCACTCCCCGGCCGCCGATCGCCATGAGCGGAAGCGTCATGCTGTCGTCACCGGAGAGGAGCGTGAGGTCGGTCGCTGCCAGGATCTGCGAGGCCTGGTCGAGCGAGCCGGTGGCCTCCTTGACCAGCGCGATGCCGGGCAGGTCGGCCAGGCGGATGATCGTCTCGGGCTCGATGTTGCGGCCGGTGCGGGCGGGAATGTTGTAGACGCAGATCGGGATCTCGACACTCTCGGCCAGGGCCTTGAAGTGCTGGTAGATGCCTTCCTGGGTCGGCCGGTTGTAGTAGGGCCCCACCACGAGCGCGGCGTCGGCGCCGGCCCTGGCGGCAAACTTCGTCAGCCGCACCGCTTCGGCCGTCGAGTTGCTGCCCGTGCCGGGCATCACGAGCACCCGGCCCGCGGCTGCCTGCACGCTCTCGGCGATCACGCGTTCGTGTTCCTCGTGGGAGAGGGTGGGCGACTCGCCGGTGGTGCCCACCGGGCAGATGCAGGTGGTGCCGGCCTGGGCCTGGAAGTCGATCTGCTCCCGCAGCCGTGGCAGATCGACCTGGCCGTCGCGAAAGGGCGTGACGAGAGCGACGGAGAGGCCGGCAAAGCGTTCGGCACGGGTGGCCATGGGGGCGAGGGCTCCGGGGGTGGGCAGGGGGAAGGGATCGCGGTCGGCAGGCCGGAGGATATGATTTCGGCCCGCGACTCGGCAAATGCCGGGTCGTCCGCGACCGAAAACAGCGGCCGACGAAGGCTGCCGTCAGACCGCAGGGATGCAGGGCGTGATGCGCGACGAGACCGGCCCATCGGGGCGACGCGAACCGTTGCCGGCAGTGAGGGCAGCGTGTGGCCGCCCCGTGGTGCCTACCGGGCGGCCACGGCCGGAGGCGATGCTCGCAGCCGAACGGGTGATCGCGGCCGGCGGCCGGCGGGCGGCCCTGGGCGTGGTGCTAGGCACTGGTCTGGGCGGACTCGTCGAACGGCTCGCTGCGGCCTGGACGCTGCTCGGCGCCGAGACAGGCTGGCTCGCCCGCTCGACCGCCACCGGCCATGCCGGCCGGATCGCCTGCGGGCTCGTCGGCGACACGCCCGTCGTGATGCTGCAGGGCCGGGTTCATGGCTACGAGGGCTTTCCGCCCGAGATGCTTACCCGTGGCGTCGAGCTGCTCGCCGCACTCGGTGTGCGGCGGCTCCTGCTCACCAACGCCTCGGGCGGGCTGCGGCCCGACATGACCAGTGGCGAGCTGGTGATCCTTTCAGACCACATTGATCTCGTCCGCCGACCCTGGGGCGACGCCATCCCAGCCGGGGCTGCGACGCGAGCCGCCGTCCACGAGCCCGCCTATCACGACCAGCTTGGCAGCCGCAGCCTCACCGCCACGCGGCGGGTCGGGGCGATCGCCCGGCGGGGCGTCTATGCCTTCCTCTCGGGGCCAAGCTATGAGACCCGCTCGGAATACCGGATGCTGCGGCGGATCGGAGCCGACGTGGTGGGCATGTCGACGGTGCCTGAGGTCGTGGCCGCCCAGCGGATGGGGCTCGAACTGGTGGTCTGTTCGGTGGTGACAAATGTGGCCCGGCCCGATGCGGCCGAACACACCGATGCGGAAGAGGTCTGCCGGCTCGCGGCTGACGCCGCCGACGGCGTGTGGGCAATCATCGAGGAGCTGGCTCGCGATGCCGGACAGCCGCGGTCGGCCGACTCGATCCAAGTGGGAGCAATGGCGTGACGATCCTGCTGACCAACGACGACGGCATCGACGCGGCCGGCCTCGAGGCCCTGGCGGCCGCGACTCGCTGCCTGGGCGGCAGGGCGGTGGTGGTGGCGCCGGCCGAGCCGCATTCGGGCTGCGGCCACCGGGTGACCACCGACCGGCCGCTGGCGGTGCGGGAAGACTCCCCGGGCCGCTATCGCGTGGCCGGCACGCCGGCCGACTGCGTGCGGCTGGCGCTGGCGGAGCTCGTGCCCGAGGCGAGGCTCGTGATCTCGGGCATCAACGCCGGCGGTAACCTCGGGGCCGACATCCATCACTCCGGCACCGTGGCCGCGGCTCGCGAGGCGGCGCTCCACGGCCGGGTGGCGCTGGCGGCCTCGCAGTACCACCGCCGCGGCAGCGAGATCGACTGGGGCCGGGCGGCGGACTGGCTGGCCGCCGTGCTCCGCGGCCTGGGCGACCGGCTCGATCCTGGTCCGGGAGCCTTTTGGAACGTCAATCTGCCCGACCTGCCGGCCGGCGGCCCGCAGCCGCGGATCGTGGAATGCGAGGTCGACCCCTCACCCTTCGGACTCGGCTATCAGCTTAGCGCCGAGGGCTGGCACTACGATGCGAACTACCACGAGCGGCCGCGGGTGACCGGCGGCGACGTGGAGGTCTGCTTTGCCGGCGGGATCGCCCTCTCGCGGGTGCGGGTGGTCTGACCAGGTGCGACTACCGCACGGCTGAGAAGCTCAGCTCCTTGTATTCTCGGGCCATGTAGTCGGCGTCCCAGGTGGATTGGAAGAGCACCACCGGGTTTTCGTCGCGGTCGCGGACGAGTTTGGCCGTGTTCATCACGCGAACCCGCGGGAGGTGTTCCTGGCCGCCGACGATCCAGCGGGCGAGCTTGTATGGCAGCCACTGGAGGGCGGTGGGCGTCGAGTATTCCGTCTCCAAGCGGAACCGCACCACGTCGAATTGCAGCTCGCCGACGCCGCCGAGGATCGGCTCGCGGACGAGCGCGGAGGGGTCGTGGAAGAGCTGCACCACGCCCTCCTCCAGGAGCTGGGCGAGCCCGCGTTCAAATTGCTTGCGGCGGACGGTGTCTTGGCAACGGAGCGCGGCAAACTGCTCGGGCGCGAAGGTCGGCAGCGGCTCGAACACGACCGGCGGCCCCTCGCAGATCGTGTCGCCCAGCCGGAATTCGCCCGGATTGACGAGCCCCACGATGTCGCCCGGATAGGCTTCGTCGACCGTTTCCCGCTCCTGACCGAAGACCCGATGGGCTCGCCGTAGCCGGATCGTCTTGCCGCTCCGCACGTGGAGCACCTCCATGTCGCGGCGGAAGACGCCCGAGCAGACCCGTACGAAGGCGATTCGATCGCGGTGATTCGGGTCGAGGTTGGCCTGGATCTTGAAGACAAGCCCCGCAAAGCCGGCGGCCGTCACCGGCACGGGACCGGTCTCGCTTGCCCGGGCCCGCGGCGGGGGGCAGAGGGCGAGGAAGCCGTTCAAGAACTGTTCGACGCCGTAGTTCGTCAGCGCGCTGCCGAAGAAAACGGGCGGTTGCCGGCCGGCCAGGAAGGCTTCCCGGTCGAAGGGCACGGCCGCCTCGGCCAACAGCTCCGCATCCTCGCAGGCCTGGCTGCCCTCGGCCGAGAGGCCGGCGAGGTCGGCGATGCCGACGACCTCAGCCGTCGTCCGCCGATCGCCCTGGCGGCCCTCGAAGAGGTGGGCCTGCCGCGAGGCGAGATCGAGCACGCCGGCGAAATCCTGCCCGCTGCCGATCGGCCAGTTTGCCGGGACCGCCGTGATGCCGAACTTCTCCTCGATTTCCGAGAGGATCGCGAGCGGCTCGCGGCCGGGGCGGTCTACCTTGTTGACGAAGGTGATCACCGGCAGGCCGCGGAGGGCGCAGACCTTGAAGAGCTTTTCCGTCTGGGTCTCGATCCCCTTGGCGAGGTCGATCACCATCACGGCGCAGTCGGCCGCCAGCAGCGTGCGGTAGGTGTCGTCGCTGAAGTCGTGGTGGCCGGGCGTGTCGAGCAGGTTCACGCGGTGGCCGGCGTAGTCGAAGACGAGCACGGTCGAATTCACCGAGATCCCGCGCTGCTTCTCCAGCTCCATCCAGTCGGAGCGGGCCGACCGCTGGGTCTTGCGGCCGCGGACGGCGCCGGCCACCTCCACGCAGCCGCCGTAGAGCAGCAGTTTCTCCGTCAGCGTGGTCTTGCCGGCGTCGGGGTGGGAGATGATGGCAAACGATCGCCGTCGTGCCACCTCCCGCTCGAGCTGTCGATCGCTCATGTCGGTGTCCGGGTCAGACGTCGGCGTCGAACACGCGGACCTTCGCCCACGACGGGGCGTTCTCGGCGATGAACTGCGTGTGGCGGGGGGCGGTCTGGTAGGTGTCGTGGGCCGCGCGGGATTCGAACACGATCGTGAGGGCCACATCCCAGTCGCGGTCGTTCACCGCGCGGTCGTAGTCGGCCGCGCAGGTGCCAGCCGAGAAGAAGACCTCGCCCGGATGGTCGGTGAGGTGGGTGCGGCAGGCAGCCACGAGGGCCGCCGCGGCCTCCGGGGTGCGGTCCTTGAGCGTGAAATAGACGGCGTGGGAGAGCATGAGGATCAGTCCTGGGAGGGAGTGCGGGAGACGGGACTCGACTCGGGCAGGCTCGCGGCGGTGCGGGCGGCGGCCGGCCCGATGATCTCGGCCACTTCGGTGTCGTCGAGCATCTCCCGGGTTTCGAGCTCACCGGCGAGCCGGTCGAGCTTGTCGCGGTTATCGGCCAGCAGCCGGGCGGCCCGTTCGGCCGCCTCGCCGAGCACCCGGGCCACCTCCTCGTCGATGATCTGGGCGGTGTGCTCGCTGAACTCCCGGTGCTCGTAGACATCCCGGCCGAGGAAGGGATGTTCGTTGGAGGTCTGGCAGGAGACGGGGCCGAGCCGTTCGCTCATGCCCCATGTGGCGACCATCCTGCGGGCGATCCGGGTGGCCTGCATCAGGTCGTTTTCCGCCCCGGCTGAATACTCGCCGAAGACGAGCTTCTCGGCAGCCCGGCCGGCGAGAATGAAGGCCAGCCGGTTGGCGAGGTCGCTCTCGCCCACGTTCATCCGGTCTTCCTCGGGCACGAGCTGGGTGACGCCCAGCGCCCGGCCGCGGGGAATGATTGTGACCTTGTGGAGCTTGTCGACGCCGGGCAGCAGCCAGGCGCCGAGGGCATGCCCCGCCTCGTGATAGGCGGTCATCTTCTTTTCCCGGCCGGCAAGCACCTCCTCCCGCTTGGGGCCCATCAGCACCTTGTCGCGGGCGTATTCGAAGTCGGAGGCATCGACGGCGTTCTTGTCATGGCGGGTGGCCCAGAGGGCCGCCTCGTTCACGAGGTTGCGGATGTCGGCGCCGGTGAGGCCGACCGTGCCGCCGGCGAGCCGTTCGAGATCGACGTCGGCTGCAAGCGGGACGTTGCGGGTGTGGACCTTGAAGAGCTCGATCCGGGCCTTCTGATTGGGGCGGTCGACGGTCACATGCCGGTCGAAGCGGCCGGGGCGGAGCAGGGCGGGGTCGAGCACGTCGGGCCGGTTCGTCGCCGCGAGCACGATCACGCTCTCGGTGGGGCTGAATCCGTCCATCTCCGAGAGTATCTGGTTGAGGGTCTGCTCCCGCTCGTCATGGCCGCCACCCAGGCCGGCGCCGCGAATCCGGCCGACGGCATCGATCTCGTCGACGAACAGGATCGACGGCGAGGCATCCTTCGCGGTCTTGAACATGTCGCGTACCCGCGAGGCGCCCACGCCCACGAACATCTGGATGAACTCGCTGCCCGAGATCGAGAAGAAGGGCACTCCCGCCTCGCCCGCCACGGCCCGGGCCAGGAGCGTCTTGCCGGTGCCGGGCGGCCCCATCAGGAGCACGCCCTTGGGCACCCGCCCGCCGAGCCGCTGAAACTTCTTCGGATCCTTGAGAAACTCGACGATCTCCTGGAGGTCGGCCTTCACCTGCTCGAGGCCGGCCACGTCGGCGAAGGTCACCTGCTTGTCACCGGCGGCGTATCGCTTGGCGGGCGACTTGGAGAAGCCGCCGAGAAAGCCCGAGGAGCCAAGGGGGTCGCGGGCCCGGCGGAGCGTCATCCAGAAGCCGGCCATCAGGAGGAGCGGCACGAGCAGATAGAGGCCGAGCAGGAAGCCGGTTCCATCGGAGGGGGAGACCACCTCGGTGCGGATGTCGGCATTCTCCTGCATCAGCTTGTCAAAGCCTTCCCGCAGGTAGGGAGTGAGCGTGACGCGGAAGGTTTTCTGGGGGGTGGCCCCGGGGGCGGCCTCGGCGGGCACGATCGGCTTGACGAACTCGCCCTCGACCTGGTCGCCCGAGAGCACGATCCGGCTCACGTTGCCGGCCCGCACCTGGGTCAGGAAACTGTCGTAAGGGATCGCCGTGCGGGCCGTGATCGCGTTGCTCGTGAGGAAGGTCGCCAGCGCCACCGCCGCCAAGAGGAGCAGCACCACCGTCGGCAGGCCGAAGGGCTTGCCGAGAACCGGGGGCTTGTTGGATGAGCCTTGGGGAGGGCGGGGGACGGTGTCCATGGGCGGGCGCTCGGGGGAAACGGGGCTGCCGCCGGGCAGCGCGGGGAACCCTGAAGTCTAATAAAATCGTGGCTTGCGGCCACGGTGCCCGTCGGCGAGGCGGACGGTGGAGGGATTTTGGGAGCCGGGCGAGCAAGCCCGGGCTGGAGCCAATCATGGACGAAACGCAGCAGACGGCCTGGAACGGCAAGCGGGGCGTGATCGCGATCGCGCGGCGGGGCGAGAAGTTTCTCACGATCCGCCGCGGACTCTCCGTGGCGGCCGGCGGCACAATCTGCTTTCCCGGCGGCCACATCGAGCCGGGCGAGGAGGAGCACGAGGCGGTGGTGCGGGAGTGCCAGGAGGAGTTGGCGGCGGCAGTGGAGCCCGGCGCATGCGTCTGGCGGAGCATGACGGCCTGGGGCACGTCGCTCGCATGGTGGACGGCCCGGCTGCTTGACGATCGCGACCTCGTGCCGCATCCGGTCGAGGTGGCCGAGATCCTCTGGCTCACGGCCGAAGAGATGCTCGCCCATCCCGATTTGCTGCAGGGCAACCGGCCCTTCCTCGACGCGATCCTGACGGGCCGGCTCGAGGTCTGAGGCGATCCGCATTTGGGCAGGCTATAAGCCTGCCCCCACTGGCCTGTTGGATCACTGGCCTGGCGTTACAAGAGGTGCTGCGGGCGAGTTGACCCGTGGCCGCAGGCTTGCAGCCTGCGGAATCCGGCCAGCACTCTCATTGCCCTGAGCGCAAAGGGGCCTCCACTGCTTCCACCGGTGGCACGTCGTTGGGGAAGATCACCCCTTGCGGCTCGCGGGGCGGAGGCAGCTGCGGCGGATTGGCGGCCGACTCGAGCAGGTGCTTGAAGCGGTTGCCCGGGGGCGGGCCCGGCAGCTTCGCTCCGGCGGCCTGGGGCGGCGTCTGGATCGCGATCGAGGCCGGCAGCGGGCCGGGATGCCGGCGGTCAGTGGGGCTCGCGGCCGGAGCCGGCGCGAACGCCGCGGCCTGCATCACGGCCGGATCGGAGATCGGGCGGTGCTCCGCCAGCCTTACCTGGCCGAGCCAGGTGTCGAGCGTGAGGCGTTCGCGGGGTGTGAGGGGAGCGGCCACAAGCCGGGGCGAGGCAGGCTCAGCTGGATGCCGTACCGCCAGGAGCCCAGCCAGGCTGCCGGCAT
>JBJOHE010000426.1:0-13520 GCA_046047895.1 Planctomycetota bacterium
AGGCAGCAGCCGCTCGGCATCGCGGCGATTTCGGTGCATCAGCCGGGCTGGGAACTTGGCAACGATTGGTTCGGCGAGGCGATGCCGCGAAAGTTCGCCCGGCACACCGGCATCGAGGCCCGCGGAATCTCGATCGAGGATGAGCTGACGATGGGCGTGCAGGCCGTGAAGAAGCTCCAGCGGGAGACGGGCTGCGACCTCGGCTCCTGCCGGGGGCTGCTTTTCATCTCGCCCTCCTTTATTCCCCCGGCGGTGGCCCGGCGGCACCTGGAACCGCAGGCCGCCGCGGCGGAGCAGCCGGGCGAGGCGGCGCGGCAGCTGGCCCGGCGGCTGGGGCTGAAGGCCGCGCGGACCGTCGGGATCAACTGGTTCTGCTGCGGCTACAGCCGCGGCCTCGAACTCGTTAGGCGGCGGTGGGCCCCGCGTCTTGGCCTCGACCGCGACGAGACGATCCTCGTGGTCGTGGCCACGCGGATCAGCCGGATCACCGACTACGGCTGCGGCCAGACAGGCGGACTGTTCGGCGACATGGCCTCGGCCACGCTGGTCGCACCGCTGGCGAGCCATCGGCATCCCGCCCACTTCGAGCTGGTGCATGCGCGGGCCGAACGGCAGCCCGCTGATCGGCCGTTCTTCGACTTCGAGGTTCGCAGCGACGTGCCCGTGCCGGTGCCCGGGGGCGGCCGGCAGCCGACGGAGCGGCGGCTCGTCTATTCGCTCGACGGCATGGGCATCGCCGAGACGGCGCCGCGGGCGATGGCCGCGGCCGTGGCCGGCTCGCTCGAGGCAGCCGGACTGTCGGCCGGCGACCTCCGGTTCGTCGTGCCCCACCAGGCGGGGGCCGGCATCGTGCGGTTTACCGGCATGCAGCTCGACGGGCTCGGCTTCCGAGGCGAACTCGTCAACGGTCTCACCGCCCGCACGGGCAACGTCAGCGCCTGCTCGGTGCCCCATGCGCTGCGGCATGAATGGGATCGGCTCACCGGCCTGGTGGCCTGCCCCACGGCCGCCGTCGGTGCTCCTGGTCGGCCCGAGGTACTCCAGGGCTGCGTCCTGTTGCGGTCGACCCCCCACCACGACCGCCAGGCGAGCGTTGCCGCCTGATCGGTCGCGGGGCGGGACGGCGGGCGTTCCTGGCTGTCGGACAGTCAGCGATGCCGGACCACCGCGAAATCGCAGCCAGATTCCCTGGTTGCTTTCCTTGGCGACCTGCAGGTCTACTATTGAATCGAGTTCCCTGGTGACGGCCAGGGATAACATCCGTCCCGGCGGCGGCCTCGCAGTGGCCGTGGCGATCGGGTTTCTCGTAGCAAAGGAGGTGATTCAGTGACGCATTGTGACTGTACCGGAGGGCTGCTCTCGTAGCGGCACGTCGACGGGCCTGCCGTTGACGCAGCCCCCATCACCTCTGCTGCGGCCAGGCTGGATCAGCCAGTCGGCCCTGGCCGAGGAGCCCGGCATCGGTTGCGAAGGGGCGGATTTCCGCCCTCCTGAGCAAACCGATGACGAGCAAACCCACGGCTGCCGTCCCGCGGAATCCGCGGGACGGCAGTTTTTTTTGGCTCAGATGGATTGACTGGGCTCTTGGGCCGCCGCCGCATCACTCCCGTCGCTCTGCCAAGAGTACGCCGTCGAGCCAGACTCGAACCCCCTGCTCGCGGGCGTAGGCGAGCGTCTCCGGCCGCGCGGCCTCGCAGGCCACCAGGCCCACCGCCGGGAGGGTCGCCTTGCGCAGCAGGGCCGCCCGGCGGGCCGCCCGCTCGATGTCGCCGGCGTCGGCGGTATATGAGACCTCGCCGATCACGTAGGTCGGCTCGCCGTCAACAGTTCCCCGGGCTAGGACGTCGGCTCGCAGAAAGTCATCGACTTCGGTGGATTCAAGACTCGCTTCGACCTCGTCGAGCAGGTCGGCCGGCTGCAAGACCTTCGCCCGCCGCAGATACCGGCCGAGGTACGACGGCAGCCGGTCGCGAAACTTGAGTTCCAGGAGCGTGCCCTCATGGCGATCTGACCGGACGACGAGCTTCTCGACGACTGCTGTGAGTTGATCCATTCGCTCGGCAAGCTTCTCGACTGTCTGCTCCAGCCGGTCAAGCCGGGCCTCCGTTCGCACCTGCGCCTCGGCAAGCTTCTCGACTGTCTGCTCCAGCCGGTCAAGCCGGGCCTCCGTGCGCACCTGTGCCTCGGCTAGCTTCTCGACCGCTTGCTCCAGCCGGTCAAGCCGGGCTGTACTGGCATCGAGCGACTCGTGGACAAGCCGCAGGTCGTCCTTGGTGGCGGCGTTCTTTGCCTCCTCGATCATCGTGCCGAGGGTCTGGGCGAAGGCCTTCGCCTTCTCCTCGCCGAGGGAGGCCCGAAACTGTTCGTAGATTGATAGCGTGTCTATCGGGGCGACCATGTGAACTTCTCCACAGCGTAGCAGCGTCGCCGGATTTCGGTTTGATGGGGGCTCCGGCTCGCCATGATGGTGGTATTATGTACAGATATGGATCGGCCTGTCAAGGGGCTTCCGGTCACGGCGTGACCGGGGCCGCATGGGAATAGCCCCGATGATTATCTCCGCAAACGTGGAATGTCGCGTCGATTGCTCCATGGGGATAAGATTTCCCGCCATGGTTGAGTTCGATCAGGTCGGTGCGACGCCGCTGCAGAAGCTCGCGGTCATGCGGCTGATCGGCATCCTTGGCATCGTCGTCGCTGTGCTCGGCAGCGACCTGGCTGCGGCCGCGACGCCGATGTCGCTTGTGATCGGGATCGACGGACTCATGTCCGCGGGACTACGGGCGGCGGCGACACCCGAACTCGACCGGTTGCTCTCGGGTGAATTTGGCGGCGGCTACACGACGGCTGTGTCGTACCAGACGGAGTCGGGCGGCGGCCTGGGCACGGCGACCGAACAGGCCACGGTGAGCGGCCCGTCGTGGAGCACGATCCTGACCGGAGTGTGGGTGGATCGTCACCGCGTTACGAACAATGCGTTTTCCGGCGGCGACTTCGCGGCGAATCCGAGCTATCTCGAGATTCTGGAAGAGCAGGTCGACGGGCTCTATTCCGCCACCAGCGTCAATTGGACACCGATCGACACCGCGATTCTCGCCACTGCCGACGACGGTGATTCCCGGCTCGACCGGCGGGCCACGCCCGGGAACGACCTGGCTGTCGCGGCCGACATGGCCGGAGTGATTGCCGGCCTCGCCGCCGACCGGCCGGCGGCGCTGTTTGTCCACTTTGACGAGGTCGACGGAGCGGGGCATTCCTCCGGCGGCTGGAGTCAGGCCTATCTCAGCGAGGTCGCCGATACCGACGCCCGGGTGGGCCGGCTGCTCCGGTCAATCGAGGCGCGGCCGACCTTTGCAGCGGAGGATTGGCAGATCGTGGTCGTCGCGGATCATGGTCATACGCCCGGTGGCGGTCACGGTGGCCAGACCCTGCTCGAGCGGGCGGTGCCGCTGGTCGTGGCCAGCAGAAACGGAGCTTCGGGCCGCATTTCGGCCGGTTCGGCAGCCGTGACGCTTGCCGATGTGGCGCCAACGGTGCTGTCTCATTTCGGCGTGGTGGCCCCCGAGCCATTCGCCGGCCTCGACCGCGGCCAGTCCGTGCTCGGGGCCGGCGGTGGTTCGCTGCTCGACGGGCTGGTTGCACATATTCCGTTCGACGGCTCGGCTGACAGTGGCCTGGTGGGCAACGGCGGAACGGTGCATGGACGCGTCGACTTTGCAGCCGGGCGGTTTGGCCAGGCGGCGGGGGTCGCTTCGTATGGCGCGGGCCACGTGACCCTGCAGGACGACATCGCCACCGGGTTCGGGTGGACGACCGATTTCACGATGTCGTTGTGGGTGAAGGTGGACGACTACACGTCCGACCCCGCCTTCTTCAGCAACAAGGACTGGGACAGCGGGCAGAATGTCGGCATCAACCTGGCCGGGAATCCGAATCGCACCCTCGACTTCAACACCAGGGCGAATGGTGGAACTCGACAGGATCTCGAGCCATTCGGCCAGTTGCTCCCCGGAGTCTGGCAGAACATCGCCTTCACCGTCGACCGGGACGGCCCCACGACGCTCTACGTTGACGGAGTGCCGGCGGGACAGATTCCGACCAGTTCCGCCGGGTCGTTCGCCGGGCAGGGAAACTTTACGTTCCTCAATGATGTGACCGGCGGCTATGGCAGCGGTTCGACGACCCGCGGCCTGATGGTGGACGAGTTTGCGGCCTGGAGCCGGCTCCTCACGTCCGACGAGATCACCCAGCTTTCGTTCACGTCGCTGGCAGCAGCCGCGGCGCCCGGGGATCTGGTGCTGACCGTCGCTGCCGGGGAGCGGACCCAGGACGAGCTCGGCTGGCCGGTGATCGAGACCGTCGATTCCCTGACGAAACGGGGGGCAGGCACGCTGGTGCTCGATGCAGCCAACCGGCATGTCGGTCCTACGGTGGTGGAGGCAGGCATCCTACGGCTCGCCGCGACCGATGCACTCGTATCAAGCCCGGTACGGGTGGATGCGGACGGAACGCTCGCCCTTGCTTCTGGCATCGTGATGCGTTCGCCCGAGGTGCGGCTGGCCGGCGGGAGCCTCGCTGCTGACGGCCTGGTCATCGACCGCGCGACGGGCATTGCAAGCCTCGTGATCGACGGCGGCTGGATCCTCAATAGCCCTGCCGTGGCCGTCCTCGGCGGAGGGCTGCTCCAGCTGTCGGCGGAGTCGCCGCAGTTGGTGCCGCTGGGCGGCCTCCTCGTGGACGAGACGAGTGGAGGCCTGCTGGATGTCGGAGCCGGCGGCATCACGATCGCCGCAGGAGGCTTCCTCACGAGCCAGCTTCGGAGCGACCTGATCGCCGGCCGGAACGGCGGCGGCTGGGACGGCGCGGGAGGGATCACATCGTCGGTCGCCGCTGCCGATTCCCGCTGGACGGTCGGATACCTCGTCGCAGCGGACGGCTCGGCGCGGGTGTCGGTCGCTGCGGCGGGCGATAGCGACCTGAACGGCATGGTCGATGTCTTTGATCTCGTGGTGATCGCCGGTGCCGGCCGGTACGGTGGTTCGCAGCCCGCGGATTGGAGCCAGGGCGATATGACGTACGACGGCGTCGCGAACATCTTCGACCTGGTCGCGATCGGGACCGCCGGGGCGTTTGGCGCCGGAGCCCGGGAAGCGAGCCTCACGGCGGCAACGGCCGTGCCAGAGCCCGACGGGCTGCTCGTGACCGGGCTGGTGGTGGCCGCCTGTGCCCTGAAGCGGAGGATATTGGCTAGCCTCGGTGCGCTCCGATCGTCGGCCCCCAGCGGGTTTTGGCACCACGCGACCGCCGTCCTGCCGAGTACGTCTCCGACCTGGTGGTGATCGGGACCGTGGCTGGTCGCCGGCAAACTGGCCTGGGCCGGCCGGTCGGCGGGCAGTATCGTTCGCCAACCCTGGCCGGCAGGCTTCTCCTCGCTCAAAAGCCGCCGTGCCGCGGACCGCTTTGGAGACCACGATGACCCCGCGGCTCGCCATCCGACTTTTCCTGCTGAGTGTGCTCGCGGTGCTGCCAGCCGTCGGCTTGGCTCGGCAACTCGGGCCGGCGAGTTCCACGGCCAATGCCGCAGCGGGCACCTGGCCCGCCGGGCCGCCGCGGAAGATCTATGTGATGCCGTTCTTCATGGATCCGGCCCTGCAGGCCGAGATCGCGCAGCAGAAGTCGGCGGGGCTGATTCCCCAGGGGCCGGTTCGTCGAATGATGGCCGACCGGCCGCGGGTGGTCGACATGGTGACGGGCAACAATCCCGACGCCCCGATCGGCGGCGTCGTGGCCAAGCTCGTAGCGGACGACCTGGCGAAGGCTGGCTGGCCGGTCGTGTTCTGGCCGCAGCCCACGCCGCCTCCGCCGGATGGCTGGCGGCTCGGCGGGCAGGTGGTTTTGGCCGACGAAGGGAGCGCGGCTGCCCGGAACATCATCGGCTTCGGCGTGGGCAACAAGCACGTCGGCATCGACGTGGGACTCTCCGACCCGGCGACGGCCGGGGGCCAGCCCTTCCTGATCCTCGACAGTTCCGATCGTGGCCGGCTCACGCCGGGCACCGCTGCCGTGGGCGCGATCGCCGGCTTCAATCCGGCCGTGATCGTGGGCAAGCATGTTGCCTCGACCAGCGGGATCGCCGACATCACTCAGCAGCAGCGGCTCGCTGACGAGATCGCAACATCGGTCGCGGACGCGATCAACGAGCACGTCGTGGGCCGGCCGCGGTAAGGCCAGACCTTTCACGGCTGTAAGGATTGACGGGCCTTGCGGTCCGCGTGACACTCCCGGAGTCCAAGCGTCGAATGTCCTGCCTGGAGAAGTCCCCTTGCGGCCCCCAATGCGCTCTCGCCGGTTGCTCGTAGCGCGGTCCTTTCTGCTCGTCACGGCACTCGCCGGCTTACCGAGCGGCGGGTTTGCCCAAAGCTATTCTCCGATTCTTGATTCGACCGAAGACCAGACGGCCCAGGGCGTACGCGGGACGGCGGGCTCAAGCGCACTGCTGGCCTGCAGTTACACGCCAGCCGGCGCCTCGGCTCCCCAGGGCATGTGGTGGGAGGGTGATCTCGCCACGAACACTGGCACCGCCTACCAGATCAATCCGGTGATCGGCAGCCAGGTTGTGACCTCGGCGCTCTACTACGGGCCCGACACCTTCGAGTTCAACCCCACGCTCGGCGCGGGCAACATCCAGATCGTCGGCAGCTACCAATACACCGGCAGCACGCAGGACAACAACGGCGTGCTCTACACCGGCCCGCTGGATGGCAGTGGCACGTGGACGCAGATCAACGTGCCCGACGCCGTGACCGGCGGCACCGTCGCCAACACGGTCCCGCACAGCGTGATGGGCTCGATCGCGGTGGGCAACTACAACCTGAATGTCGGCGGTTCGGCCGTGCTGGGCAATGCCTTCCTCTACAACGTCACTACCCAGGGCTGGACGATCTTCGACACGCCGTTCGGCGGCACCGACAAACTGACCAGTGCCTACGGCATCTGGCAGAATGGGGTCGGCAGCACGTCCTACACGATCGCTGGAGGGAGCGCTGCCGACGGCGGTGTCAACAAGGCATTTCTGATCGACTACGACTCCCAGTCGGACACGTTCTCGAACCTCACGTATTTCACCGGTGGCGCGTTGACGCACTTCGAGGGCATCACCGGCTCGCCAAACGGCTACAACCTCGTCGGGGTCGCCGGCACCAGCTATTTGTTCGCCACCGTGGACCGTATTCCAGGCGGCGGCTTCGGCCCGGCCACCTGGACGGGGCCGCTTTCCTACCCGGGCGCTTCCACGACGACCGGCAACACGGTGATTGGAGACCAGGTGCTCGGCATCTATCAGTTGCCGAACGATGCGACGGTCTATGCCTATGTGGCGACGGTGCCAGAGCCGGCCGGCCTGATCGGGGCCTTGGCGGCCTTGGGCTGCGGCGGCTGGCTGCTGCGGCGGCGGATCGGCGGCTGACGCCCGCCGCGGCCATTCGACCCGGCTCAGCCAGGGAAGGGGAGCGGGCCGGCGAGGAGTTCCACGCCCGTCCCCGGGCGGTCGGGATAGGTCCGCCGGCCGGCGACGACCGAGACGCCGCGGGCGATGTCGCTCGCCAGCAGGGCGGCGCCGTCCATGTCGACGTAGTCGAGTTCGGGCACGAGCTGGGCCAGGGCGGAGATTCCGACCGTCGACTCGGTCATGCAGCCGCACATCACCCGCAAACCGAGGTCGCGGGCCCGGCGAATCATCCGCCTGCCGGGGGCGAGGCCGCCGCACTTGACCAGCTTGATGTTGATGCCGTGGAACCGGCCCGCGCACCGCTCGACATCGGCCTCGGTGATGCAGCTCTCGTCGGCCAGCACCGGCAGGGCCGATTCACGGAACACGTCGGCCATGCCGGGATCGTCACGCGGCAGGGGCTGCTCGATGAACTCCACGCCGAGGTCGGCAAGCGGGCCGGAGAAGTCGATCGCCTGCCGGGCCGTCCAGCCGCAATTGGCATCGACCCGGAAGGGACGGTCGGTGTGGTCCCGAAGTGCACGGACGATGGCGAGGTCGTCGGTCGTGCCGAGCTTGATCTTGAAGATCGGCCAGTCGGCCACCTCGGCAAGCTTCGCCACCATCACCTCGATCCGGTCGATCCCGATCGTGAAGTTCGAGAGTGGTCCGGCCGTCGGGTCGAGGCCCCAGAGGGCATGGAGCGGCCGGCCCTGGAGCCGGGCCCAGAGGTCGTGGAGGGCCATGTCGAGGGCACAGAGTGGAAACGGCTGGCCTATGAGCCGTTCTGCGAGCCCGGCCAACAGGTCCGCCAGCCGATCGCCGGTCGGGTCGTCGACCAGGCTCGCCTGTTCCACGAGGGGCCGCACTGATTCGGCCGCTGCCGCCATCGCGTCGAGCGTGGCCGAGTAGTAGTCGTTGGTGGTGGCTTCGCCGTAGCCGAACTGCCCAGCCTCGCCCACCTGCACGACGAACGTGTCTTGGACCGTGACGGTGCCGCGAGCGATCGTGAAGGGGTGCTTGAGGGGCAGGGCGAAGGGGGCATGCGCCAGGCGGATCATGCCGGCACCTCGGCGCCGGCCCGCCTGGCAGCCTGGAGCGTCTCGACCGCCGCCACGAGATCCTCGCAGCCGTCGCGAATCGGATCGCAGGCCGGAATTCCGAGCGCCTCGGCCACCCGCTTCCGCTCGGCGGCAGCTTCGGCCGGGCTCACCAGGCGGGTGTTCATGGCCACGCCAATCACCCGGCCTCCGCCGACGAACGACGCCATCTGCTCGTAGGCCGCCACGACCCGCTCGAGCGCCGGCAGTGGCTCGTGGGGCATGCCCATGTGGTGGGAACGGCCGACTTCGTACACGAGGATCATGCCGTGGGGCGCCGCCCCGTGGAGCAGCCCGAGCGAGACGCCCGAGTAGCGGGGGTGGGTGATCGAGGCCTGCCCTTCGATCACGAGGATCTCGTGGTCCTGCTTCCGCTTCACGAGCTTCTCGACGGCACCATTGACGAAGTCGGAGATCACCCGATCAATCGGGCAGCCGTCGCCGGCGATCATGATGCCGGTCTGGCCCGTGGCCAGGAAGGCGGCGTCGTGGCCCTTGGCTACGAGCGCCCGGGTGAGTTCGGCCGCGGCGAGCATCTTGCCAACCGAGCAATCCTGGCCGATCGTCAGGAGCCGCAGGCGATCCTCCCGCAGCCCCTGCCGGGAGGCGACGTCGCGCTCGTCGTTCTTCCGCACGTCGACGAGTTCGGCCCCCGCGGCCGCGGCTGCCGCGGCCAGTTCGGGATCGTCGGAGAGAAACTCGTGGAGTCCCGACACGATCCGCATGCCGCGGCGAATCGCGTCGAACAGCACCGGCTTCCAGCCCGGCGGAACGCGACCGCCCGACGGAGCAATGCCGATCACGAGTTCGGTGGCGGATGGAGCGTCGGCGAGCGAGGCGACAACCGGGATTCCGGCCCCGACGCCGAACAGCTCGCCGGCGGTCCGGCCGGCGGCGGTGGAATCAAGCAGAGCCACAACCTCGTCGCTGCAGTAGCGGAGCAGGCAGGAGGCCGTCTTACCGGCCACCGGTTCGCTGTGGCCCTCGGTGAGCAGAACGATGCGGCGGGGACGAGCCTGGGACTGGTGTGACATGATTCCTATTCCGAACGATCAGCCGGGAGCAGTAGGAGGACTCGTCGCCGATGGTGACCAACTTGCGTGCCTAGTATGGCAGGAAGCGGTGATTGGCGGGAGGTTAGGCCGGGCCGCTGCGGGCCACTGGCGAGACCTCGTCGAGGCGGAACTCCTTGCGGCTCATCGCCTCGTAGTGGTGGCCGATGTCGATCTGGGCGCCTTCCGTCACCCGCTGACCTTGCTCGTCGAGCCTGGCGTTCATGGTGGCTTTCTTGCCGCTTCGACAGATCGTCTTGATTTCGATCAGGTTGTCGGCCCAGGCGAGGAGATACTTGCTGCCTGCGAACGGCTCGCCCTGAAAGTCGGTGCGGATGCCGTAGCAGAGCACCGGAATCGAGAGCCGGTCGCAGACGAGCGTGAGTTGGAGCACCTGCCGCGGCGCGAGAAACTGGGCCTCGTCGATCAGCACGCAGTGAACGGGGGCGGTCCGGTGGAGTTGGCCCACCTCGGCGAAGAAGTCGTAGTCGTCGCCGAAGGCAATCGCGTCGGCGGCGATGCCGATCCGGGAGTGGATCCGTGGCCCGCCGTCCCGCTGGTCGATCGCCGGGGTGTAGAGCAGGGCTCGCATGCCCCGTTCTTCATAGTTGTGGGCCGACTGGAGGAGCGTGGTGCTTTTGCCGGCGTTCATCGCGGAGTAATAGAAGTAGAGCTGGGCCATGGGATGCCTCGGAGAACGACAGCGATCTGCCGGAATTGTGCCCCACCGCGGCCGATCGGAGAACCGACAGCCGTGGGAGACGTCACCGACGACTCTCGTGGTCCGGCGGCCGTCCGCCGGGCAGGCGAATGCCCTGCTCGCGGAGCTGCCGCTCGGCCTGGGCCACCCAGCCGCGGTTCGCTGCCGGGCTGGCCGGGCTCGGATGCAGGATCGTGCCCACGGGAGGGCCAGCATCCCCCAGGGCTGCGGCGGCCCGTCCGGCGGCGAACGAGCCGACGCCGATCACTCGCTGGGGCCGACACCAGCGAACCAACCGACGCAACGCCTCGTCGCAGGCTGCAAAGAGGGGCTCGCGTTCCGCAGCCGGAAGCTTGTCGGGGGTGCGATTGCGGCCCGATGGTTCCATGAACACCAGCGGGCAGTAGTTGGTCAGGAGAAACGCCCGGCTGAACCGTTCTGGCGCGTGAAACCTGTCGCGGGCCCAGCCCCACAGCCGCCGGCCGCTGACCTCGCTGCGGGTGCAGGCGAAGCCTTGGATCGGTCGCTTCGGATGGAGCACCGGCGGTTGGTCGACCCGTTCCTCGATCCCGAGAAACTCGCGGACCACCGCCACCTCACCGAATGGCACGCCTGTCTGGGCCATGCCCCAGGGGCCGGGATTCATGCCCACGAGCAGGGCCTCGACGCCCTGGACGGCATAGCGGGCGAGGTAGGCCTCGTGCGACCGCCGGGCGTACACGAGCGGGTTGTAGATGCACGCCGTCGGCGGGGCGAATGTCAGGCCCGACACCTCGCGGGCGAGCCAGCGGGAGATGTTGACGGGATTCATCGTGGCTGGTGCTCCGCTCATGCGTAGGCGCCGGCAGCGGGCTCACTGTGCCCAGGCGGGGCAATCTGATTCGTACGAGACGGGCCCGCGGCCGGCGGGATGCTGAAGCTCGAGCCGCCAGGCGTGGAGGCACATCGGCGGATCACTCAGGCTGATCGTCTGCTGACGGCCCAGTCGCCCGCCCGGCAGATACACCGGATCGCCCACGATCGGATGGCCCAGGTCCCAGAGGTGCACGCGGATCTGGTTGGTGCGGCCCGTGTGCGGGATCGCCTCCACGAGACACTCGCCGCACTCCAGTCGCCGCCGCACGCGAAGCGTCGTTTCGGCCGCATCACCGCGATCGAGGTCGATGACCCGAAAACCGCCCGCGGCCGGCTCGTCGGAGATCGGCCGGCAGGACGTGGTCTCGTCCCAGATCGGATGCCCCACGATGCGGCAGAGGTAGGTCTTGCGGGCCTCGCCCCGCTCGAATTGCGTCTGGAGGGCCTTGGCCCCGCGGCGGCCCCGCGCGAACACGATCACCCCGGTCGTGTTGGAGTCGAGGCGATGGGCGGGGGAGAGGGGCTCGTCGGGAAAGGCGAGCCCGAGGATGTGCGTCATGGTGTTGCGATTGAAGCGACCGCAGGGATGCACCGGCAGCGGCGCCGGCTTGTCGAAGACGGCATGGTCTTCATCCCAGGCGATGACGCGGATCGCCGCGTTCACGGCTGGCTCCACCGTGTCGGGCTCCAGGCGGACAAGCCGCTGCCCGCCGCCGACGGCGCGGTCGGCCGCCAGGTCGCCGTCACGGTCGCGGATGTGGCCCGCGGCGATGATCTTCCGCCACTCGTCACGGCCGATGTGGGGATGGAAGTCGCAGAGAAAGTCGACCAGCCGCCAGCCGTCATAGCGGGCCGGCACGTTGAGCGGGCGGCGATTCGTGTATGGGGCTCCACCCGGCAACGGCGTGCAGGCGGCCGCGATCGCGGCCTCGCGATCGGCGAGCGAGACCGCCGGCAGGTCGGCCGGGGGCTGCCAGCAGTAGGGGCAGGTGGTGCCGTCGACGTAGCGATCCGACCGCTGGTCGTGGGGCGTGAGCGGGTGCTGGCAGGCGTAGCACTGGGTCGTGGCCGTCTCTTCGAGACGAGGGTTGAGGGCGACCCGCTGGTCAAACACGAAACAGTCGCCCTTGTAGTGAGCCCCGCCGCACTCCTCGAAATACTTCAGAATGCCGCCGTCGAGCTGATAGATCTCGCGAAAGCCCTCTCGCTCCATGAAGGGGCCGGCCTTCTCGCAGCGGATGCCTCCGGTGCAGAACATCACGATCGGCTGGTCTTTCAGGGCTTCCGGCAGCCTGCGGACCGCCGCGGGAAAGTCTCGGAAGTGGTCGACCCCGATCGGGATCGCGTTGTCGAACGTCCCGAGGTCGACCTCGTAGTCGTTGCGGGTGTCGAGGAGCGTGAGGGGGCGGCCTTCGTCGAGCCACTGCTTGAGCGTCGTTGCCGGCAGTTTGCGGGAGGTGGACTCGTGGGGGGCGATGCCCTCGACGCCGAACGCGATGATTTCCTGCTTGAGCTTGACCAACAGCCGGGTGAAGGGCTGACGGTCGCTCAGGCTTTCCTTGGTTTCGAGGGCCGCCAGCAGCGGGTCGCTTCGAAGATGGTCGACGAGAGCGTCGACGCCCTCACGGGTGCCGGCCAGGAACAGGTTGATCCCCTCTGGGCTAAGGAGAATCGTTCCCTTCAGGCCATGGGTCCGGCAGAGCGCTCGGAGGGTTGCTCGCCGCTCGGGCAGGCGGTCGAGGGGAGCAAACCGATACGCCGCGACGTTGACGACGGTTCCGGCCTCGGCGTCGGACAAAGCTGGACGAGACGGCATGGCGGCGTTGGGAAGCGATGCAGGACGATCTGTGGCACAAAAAGCCCCGCTATGGTACCGCCATGAGTATGGAGATGACGAGTCACGTTAGCCCAGGGAAGAGTGCTTGCCGGGGTGATCGTCACCGCGGCCGCCGGCCAATCGCCGGCGACCGCGGTGAGCGACCGACCTGAGCCCCGGCCTGCCGGGGCAGCAGCCAGTAAGCAATGTCGCCTACCGAACCGGTGCCGCTTCCAAAAACGCGCCAGCGTCCGCGTCGGGTGTCTCATGCACGAAGGTGTCCTTCTGATTGCCTTTGAGCGAGACGGGGAGGCCGTCGAAGACGCCGCCTCGGAAGGATTCAAGGCCGGTCTGATTCCCCTTCACCTGGCAGTTTCCTTGGAATGTCACGCTGGCTCCAAAACTGGCCTTCGCACCGATTCGATTCCCGCTGAGCGTGCAATCATTGAGCCAGGCAGATCCTCTATCAATCCACAGCCCGGAATCCTTATTGCCGCGGAACGTACAGTTC
>JBJOHE010000427.1:0-5909 GCA_046047895.1 Planctomycetota bacterium
GTGGCCTGGCGGGTGCCCCGGCCCGTCCTCATCAGAGACGTCGCCGACGTCGGCTTTGGCGGACCGGTCAAGCGAGGCGACGGGGCGGTGCAGGTCAAGCAGGACGGGCTCGTGGAGGGGGGGCCCGCGGTAATCATCGGCATCCAGAAGCAGCCAAACGCCGACACGCTCGCGCTCGATCACCGGATCGACGCCAGTCTCGACCAGCTCGAAGCCGACTTGCCTCCCGGCATCGTGGTCGAGCGGCGGGTGTTCCGGCAGGCCGATTTCATTAGGGCGGCGATCGACAACGTCATCGAGGCCGTTCGTGACGGAGCCCTGTGGGTCGTGGTGGTGCTGTTTCTCTTCATGTGGAACTTCCGGGTGAGCGTCAGCTCCCTGACCGCCATGCCGCTCTCGATCCTGCTGACTGCGCTCGTATTCCGCTGGTTTGGAATCACGATCAACACGATGACGCTCGGCGGCATCGCCGTCGCGATCGGCGACCTCGTCGACGATTCGATCGTCGACATCGAGAACATCTACCGGCGGCTGCGGGAAAACCGGCGGAGTCCGCGGCCGGAAAACCCGCTCAAAGTTGTGTTTCTTGCGTCGGCTGAGGTGCGAAATTCGATCGTCTACGCCACGCTGATCGTCACGCTTGTGGTCGTGCCGCTGTTTTCGCTATCCGGGCTCGAGGGCAGGCTGTTCGCCCCACTCGGTCTTTCCTACATCATCTCGCTCCTCTGTTCCCTGGTGGTATCGCTCACCATCACCCCGGTGCTCGGCTATTACCTCCTGGGCAATTGCCGCCTGCTCGACGACGCGGATGATTCGTTCCTGCTGCGATGGCTGAAGCGGCTCGATTCCTGGATCCTGAAACACACGCTTCGCCATGCCAGAGCCGTTCTGGCCGTGACGGCCGTGCTTGTGGCTGTCAGTCTGACCATGATCGGCTGGATGGGCGGCGAGTTTCTGCCCGCCTTCAATGAAGGGACGCTGACGATCAGCGTGCAGACCGAGCCCGGCACGAGCCTGACGGAGAGCAGCCGGGTGGCTCGTCTCGTCGAGGCCTTGGTTCTGGAGGTCCCAGAGGTGCTGAGCCTCTCCCGCCGGACCGGGCGGGCCGAACTCGACGAGCATGCGGAGGGCGTGCACACCTCGGAAATCGACGTGCGGCTCGAACCGTCGGAACGGCCGCGGCCCGGCTGGCTGGCCGCGGGACTGAGGCTCGTTCCGGTCGCGCATCTCTGGGGCTCGGATCGCGTCGGCCGGCCGTGGGAGGAGGTGATCGCCGACATTCGCGACCGGATCACCAACATCCCCTCGATTCGGCTCAACATCGGGCAGCCGATTTCTCACCGGCTCGACCACCTGCTCTCGGGCGTGCGGGCCCAGGTCGTAGTCAAGGTGTTTGGGCCAGACCTCCGGGAGCTTCGGGCGGTCGCCGTCGACATCGAGCAGCGGATGCACGGTATCCCAGGCGTGGTCGATCTGCAGGTGGAGCCGCAGGTGGAGATTCCCCAAATCCGCCTCCGGGTGGATCATCGGGAGGCGGCCCGACACGGCCTGGCACCCGGCGATGTCGCCACCCTCCTCGAGACCGCCTACAAGGGCCGGGTGGTGTCCCAGGTGTTCGATGAAGACCGTTACTTCAGCCTGGTCGTCTGGTACGACGAGGATTCGAGGAACAGCCCCGCGATCATCAACCAGACAATCATCGACACGCCGTCAGGCCGCCGCGTCGCCCTGGGACAGGTCGCGGAGGTGCTCGAAACCACCGGCCCCAACACGATCAACCGCGAGCATGTCCAGCGGCGAATCGTCGTGTCATGCAATGTGGCCGACAGGGATCTCGCGGGCGTCGTCGCCGACATCACCGCGGCCATCGATCCCTTGCAGCAACGTTTGCAGGAACTGCCTGGCGACTACTCCCTGGAACTCGGCGGCCAGTTTGAGGCCCAGCAGGAGGCGACGGTCCGGCTGCTCGTCCTGGGCGGCGTGGCGGTGATGGGCGTCTTCCTGCTGCTCTGCAAGGCGCTCGAGTCGTGGCGGGCCGCGGTGCAGGTGCTCGCCAACATCCCGCTGGCTGCCATGGGCTCGGTCGTGGCCCTGCTGATCGCCAACCAGCCGTCAGCCGAGGCGCTGGCGGCAGTCGCCTGGTGGGAGTGGCCTCGGGTCTGGGCGGAAGCGACCAAGCTTTCCCTCGCCCATTGGGTCGGCTTCATTACCTTGATCGGAATCGTGAGCCGCAACGGGATCATGATGATCTCCCACTACATCCACCTGATGAAGCACGAGGGAGAGGTCTTCGGGGAACAGATGGTGATCCGGGGCAGCCTGGAGCGGCTCGCTCCGGTCATGATGACGGCCTTTACCTCGTTCATCGGGCTGCTGCCGCTCCTGTTCGGAGCCGGGCAGCCGGGCAAGGAGATTCTCTACCCGCTGACAGTCGTCGTATTCGGCGGGATGCTCGGATCGACGATTCTCGACCAGATCGTGACCCCCGCCCTGTTCTTCGCGCTCGGCCGCCACGCCACGGACGGCTCACTGCAGGATGACTCCGAGGCCGACGCCCGCCGGATGGCCGAACGGCTGTTCCCCGACCCGCCAGCGACTTGATCGCCCGCTGCGTTCTCAGAGGCTACCGAGGACTCGATGCTCTCAGTAGGATTCAGGCCGGGGGTGATCGACGTGACTTCCATCGGTCGGATTTCGCCCATTTCAGGATGTTCCCACCGAGGGCTCTGATCATGCCGTGCTCGACCTGGCGGCTGCTCCTTCTCCTTGCGATCACCCTCGGGGCCGCACCGCAGATCGACGGCCGGGCCGAAGCCCCGGCCACCGGCCAGCCGCCCAACGTCGTCCTGATCGTGTCAGATGATCAGCATTGGGGTGACTTCGGGTTTATGGGCCACCCGCACCTGCAAACGCCCAACCTCGATCGGCTCGCGGCCGAGAGCCTCGTCTTTCGCCGCGGCTACGTGCCGAGCAGCCTCTGCTGCCCGAGCCTCGCCTCGCTGATCACAGGAAGATATCCGCACGAGCACGGAATCACGGGCAACGACCCGCCTGAACGGCCGGATGTCGCCCGCAACTCGCCGGAGGGCCGGCGGGTGTTCGCCGCCGGCCGGGAGCGGCTGGCCGAATTGCTCGACGCCTGGCCCACGCTTCCCCAACTCCTTGCAGCCCGCGGCTATCGGAGCCTGCAGACCGGCAAGTGGTGGCAGGGGAACTTCGCCCGCGGCGGGTTCACCGAAGGCATGACCCGGGGCGAACGGCACGGCGACGACGGGCTGAAGATCGGCCGCGAATCGATGGAGCCGATCGCCGACTTCGTCGGGCGTTGCCGTCGCGCCGACACGCCGTTTCTCGTCTGGTACGCGCCGCTTTTGCCCCATGACCCGCATGATCCGCCGCAGGAGTTGATCGACCGGTATGCGAGCCTGACCGACAGCATCCACGTGGCTCGCTACTGGGCGAACGTCGAACGGTTCGACCGCACCGTCGGGGAATTGCTCGACCTGCTCGATCGAGAGCAGCTGGCGGAGAACACGCTCGTGGTCTTCGTCACCGACAACGGCTGGATTCAGAGCGACCAAAACCCGCGATCTGCCCCCTGCTCGAAGCGGTCGCCGTACGACGGCGGCCTGCGAACGCCGATCATGCTCCGCTGGCCTGGCAGGATCACTCCGGGAAGCTCGGATGCCCTCGCCAGTTCACTCGACATCGTGCCGACGGTGATCGCCGCCTGCGAGGCCGAGCCGCCAGCGAATCTTCCCGGACTCAACCTGCTCGACGACGCTGCAGTCTCAGCCCGCACGCAGCTGTTCGGCGAGTGCTACACCCACACGATCGTCGATCTCGACCACCCGACCTCCGGCCTGCTCTGGCGGTGGGCCGTGCGGGGACGCTGGAAGCTGATCGAGCCGGCCCCCACCGCGGCCGAGCTGCTTGCCGGCGAGGGGCAGATCGCGACGCCGGAATCGCTGGCACGGTTCAAGCGGGGCGAACCGGAACTCTACGACCTGACCGCCGATCCCCGGGAGACCACGAACCTCGCGGCCACACGGCCGGAGCTCGTCGCCGAACTCAGGCAGAGCCTCGACGCCTGGTGGGCGCCACCCGCCGCCAGACATGCGCCGGAACCGGCCGCCGCCAGGCTGTCGCCCTCGCCTCGACTACCCAACCTACTCGTGTTTTTGGCCGACGATCTTGGCGCGCATGATCTGGGCTGCACCGGCAGCAGCTTCTACCGCACGCCGGCGATCGATCAGCTGGCGAGGGAGGGCATGCTCTTCACCCGCGGCTACGCGGCCTGCCCGGTCTGCTCGCCGACCCGAGCGGCCTTCGTAACGGGGCGGCATCCCGCGCGGGTGGGCATCACGAATTTCATCGGCGGCTCCCGCAAGGGCCGATTGCTGCCCGCTCCCTTCCGGGCGGAGCTGCCACTCGAGGAACTGACTATCGCCGAGCAACTCCAGCAGGCGGGCTACGCCACGGGTGTGTTCGGAAAGTGGCATCTCGGGGATGCGCGGGCGATTCCCGATCATGGCTTCGGCTCGGCGGACCTGACGACGGTCGCTCCGGGAAGTGGCCCGCCGGACGACCCGATGCATGCCCGGGCCATCGCGGCGAGCGCGGCGGGGTTCATCCGCAAACACGACGGCCAACCCTGGTTCTGCTACGTGCCGATGCACTCGGTGCACGTACCGCTGATCACCCGGCCCGAACTTGCCGCGGAGGAGGGTCGGCGGGCAGTCGGCGTGTCGCCTCGATTCGATCTCCTGCCACAGCCGGCCGGTGATCCGTTCACCCGCGGCGTCCAGGATCATCCCGTCTACGCCGGAATGGTGCGGGAGATGGACGAGACCGTCGCGACGGTGCTCGCGGCGGTCGACGAACTTGGCCAACGAGACACGACGCTCGTCGTCTTCACGAGCGACAATGGCGGCCTCGCTACGGCCGAGGGCAGCCCCACCTCCAACCTCCCGCTTCGGGCCGGCAAGGGCTTCGTGTATGAGGGAGGCATCCGTGTGCCCCTCATCATCCGCTGGCCCGGCATGGTGGAGCCGGGCGGGCGATGCGACGATCCGGTGACCACCCTCGACCTGGCCGCAACGCTCCTGGCCGCCGCCATGGCAACCCCTCCAGCGACCGTCGTCCTCGATGGACTCGATCTCAAGCCGCTCCTCGCGGGCTCAGGCGGGCTGCCGGAGCGGGAACTTTGCTGGCACTACCCGCACTATTCCAATCAGGGTGGCCGTCCGGCCGGCTGCATCATCGTTGGCACGGACAAACTCGTTGAGCACTTCGAGGATGGTCGCGTCGAACTCTTCGACCTCGGGACAGACCCGGGGGAGCGACACGATCTCTTCACCAAAAGGCCGGAGCAGGCCGCCAACCTCCAGGCGAGGCTGGCGACCTGGCGGCACCGGGTCGGAGCGGTGATGCCAAGGCCCAATCCCAAGCCTGTTGCCCCCTTTGCAGACCGGTAGTCCTTTCAACAAGCGGATGTGAGCAGGATATGGCACCGAAGGTCGAGGTGCCGCTCACCCCCCGACGGGTTCCAAGCTTGGGATGGTCGTGATACCGAGCCCGGGAGCATCGGCGATTCGGATTTCGGAGCCGGCGAAGCAGACGTTGCCCGCCACAAGATCAAACTGCGCCAGGGACGGGGCGGCGAGATCGACCCGCTTGACAACGTCGGCTCTGGCGACCGCCAGGTGGGCCGCCGCGGCCGCGCTAATTGGTCCCTCGGGAACGCAACTCAGCATGCATTCGATGCCATAGCTTGCTGCCAGATCGCAGATGGCTAGCGATTCCGAAATGCCTCCTTGCTCGAGCAGGCTGACCCCAATGATGTCGGCAGCCCGCGCCTCGATGATCTCCAGGGCTCCAGGCAATCCCCGGTCACCGACGTGGGCCAC
>JBJOHE010000428.1:0-2808 GCA_046047895.1 Planctomycetota bacterium
GACCGCCGGTCGCCCGATCGACCTCGGCCGCCATCCCTGCAGCCACGCCCCCTTCAGTCATGAAGACGACGAGGACGTCGGCCACGATCGTGTCCAGCGCGCCCACCGCCCCCGCCCGCACGGTCGCCGTCTGTGTACCCGGCATCATTTCACGTGTCACTCGGATGCTCCTCTATGAATTGCCATGACATACTCCAAACGATGAAACAAATTGCAACAATCTAGCACACCCACCGGGGAGGCTCGGGAGTCGGCGAACGCTCGACGAGCGTGGGGCGTATCTGGCTTCACGCGGACAAAGCCCTCCATGGCCTTTGTCCACTTGCTCGACCGCTCGAAAAGCCAAGGTTTTCGAGGGTCGAAGGCCGCCACGTCGTGCGGCGGATGACTCCTCGCACAGCCTGCGAGCTGCCCACGGACAAAGCCCTCCATGGGCCTTGGTCCGTGGAAAGCAGGTTTCTGGCATGGCAGGGCTGCGGGTACGATTGGAGGGTCGCAGAGGTTCCTGATGGCCTATCGCACGTTCAAAGACATCCTGGGCGAGACAAGCCTGGAGCGGAAATGCCGCCTCCTCTTCGGGCTGTGTCTGTTCGTGCTCATCTCGGGCAGCTTCTGGTGGTATGGCAGCCGCACCGAGGAACTGGTCTACACCACGACGCGAAGCACCGGCCGCCACCTCGTCGATGCCGTCATGCTCCACTATCACTGGAAGACCCTCGAGGTCGACCAGCGGTACACCAACCTGATCGAGACGCTCGGCCGCACCCTCCAAAGTCAGCCCTACGGCTGGAGGCTGCTCGAGCCCGAGGCCAGCCCCGAAGAGCGGACGGCCTACACCCAGCTCGACGCCGCCGTGCTCGACTACTTTCTCAATCGACCGCCCCCCGACATCGACGACCCACCGCCGGCGGCCGGCGGGCTGCCGCGATCGGCCCAGGAATACCGCGAGTTTCGCACAGCCGACAATTCTGAATACCACTACTACCAGCCGGTGCGGGCCCGCCAGAGCTGCCTCATCTGCCACGAATACAAAGGGCTCACCGCCCAGCAGGCCGCTGATGCGGCCGACGCGAATCTCCAGAAGCTGGCCGAGGGCGACCTGATGGCCGTCGTGAAGGTGGTGATGCCCGATTCGACGACGCAGAAGGCGATCAACTGGAACCGGGCGATCCTCCTCGCCACGGCGATCATGACGGTGTTTCTCGCAATGCTCGCCGCCTATGCGATCGTTCGGTACGTGATCGTGAAGCCGCTCGACCATCTCCGTGAGGTGAGCGACGAGGTCCGCCGTGGCAACGTGCAGGCCCGCGCGGAGATCCATACGGCCGACGAGTTCGAGGAGCTCGGTGTCGCCTTCAACCGCATGCTGCGGGGTCTCGTCGATTCCCAGGAGGAATTGCGGAAGGCCAACGACACGCTCGACGAGAAGGTGGACGAACTGGCGCATGCCAACATGCACCTCTACGAAATGAACCGTCTGAAGAGCGATTTTCTCGCCACGATGAGCCATGAACTTCGCACCCCGCTCAACAGCATCATCGGCTTTTCCGATGTGCTCGGCTCGATCCAATCGCTCGACGACAAGCAGAAGCGGTATGTCTCCAACATCCGCACTTCCGGCCGCATGCTCCTCGACATGATCAACGACATCCTCGACCTCGCAAAAATCGAGGCCGGCAAGATGGACGTGCGGCCCTCGACCTTCCGCCTGGAGTCGGTCGTGTCGGCCCAATGCGACATGGTGCGGCCCCTGGCGGAGAAAAAGCGGATCGACCTCACCTACGAGATCGGCGGCGGTCTCGACGCCGTGATCCAGGATCAGCCGAAGGTCCAGCAGATTCTGGCCAATCTGCTTTCCAACGCCGTCAAGTTCACGCCCGAGGGAGGGCGGGTCGACATTCGGGCGGCCCTCGACGCCGCCGACGACGAGGACCCGCGGATTCGTTTGGAGGTGATCGATACGGGCGTCGGAATCGCCGAGGAGGATCAGCAGACCATTTTTGAGAAGTTTCGGCAGGGCCGCACGTTTCAGGTTGGCGACGACGCCATGACCCGCGAATACTCGGGCACCGGTCTCGGCCTGTCGATCGTGCGGGAGCTGTGCCGCCTGCTCGGCGGCGACATCGAACTCGAGAGCCAACTCGGCCGGGGCAGCACGTTCATCGTGTATCTTCCGCTCAAACACCCGCAAGCCGACGACGTCGCGGCCGCGTTTTCCTCCGGCCTTCCCGAAGAAGCGGCCTGACACGCAGGCTCTGAACCTTCAGCCTTTCCCCGAGGACTTCCCTGCATGGACGATCGTGAATCCCCGCAGCCCTCCGGCGAGGTGATCCTCTTCACCGATGGCGCCTGTAGCGGCAATCCCGGCCCCGGTGGCTGGGCCTTCATCCTTCGGCATCCTGGCAGCGGAAAAGAGACGAGCGATGCCGGCGCCGAACGTGACACCACCAACAATCGGATGGAACTGACAGCGGTCGTCCGCGGGCTCTCCCAACTGAAGCGGCCCACGGTCGTGGAACTCGTCACCGACAGCGTGTATGTCGGCACCGGGCTCTCGGAATGGCTTCCCAAGTGGAAGCAGCAGGGCTGGAAGCGGAAGGAAAAGGGCCGGCTGGTGCCGGTCAAAAACGAAGACCTGTGGCGAGACCTCGACCGCCTCGCCGCCGCCCACACGATCCGGTTCTCCCACGTCGCCGGCCACACCGGCCACCCGGAAAACGAAGCCTGCGACCGGATGGCCGTCGAGGCCTACAAGCGGCTGAAGGCCGAAGGCTAGCAACGCCCTCCCCCACGAAGCACCGGGCGCGA